>JAHWKY010000003.1 GCA_019347575.1 Actinomycetota bacterium
TGATGCCGGGTGACAACACCGAGATGACGGTGGAGCTGATCGCCCCGATCGCGATGGACGAGGGCCTCAACTTCGCCATCCGTGAGGGCGGCCGCACCGTCGGGGCCGGCAAGGTCACCAAGGTGGTCAGCTGATGGCAGCCGACCAGAAGATCAGGATCCGCCTCAAGGCGTACGACCACGAGGTGCTCGATCGGTCCGCACGGGAGATCGTGGACACGGTCGAGGCCACGGGGGCGCACGTCGTGGGGCCGGTGCCACTGCCCACCGAGATCAACCGGTGGTGCGTCATCCGGTCGCCCCACAAGTACAAGGACTCCCGCGAGCACTTCGAGATGCGCACGCACAAGCGCCTGATCGACATCCACATGCCGACGCAGAAGACCATCGACAAGCTGATGGGTCTGTCGCTGCCGGCGGGTGTCGACATCGAGATCAAGCTCTAGAACGGATCCGTGCCAACCCAGAACCCGCAGATCGCTCTCAAGTAGCCGCCAGGCGGTGGAGCGCAGGAGTAGATCGCTCTCAAGTAGCGACAGCGGTAGAGCGCAAGATGAAGGATGAGACATGGCCAGGAGAGGCATCCTCGGCACCAAGCTCGGGATGACCCAGGTCTTCGATGACGAAGCCCGGGTCGTTCCGGTGACGGTGATCCAGGCCGGACCCTGCACGGTCACGCAGGTCAAGACCGTCGACACCGACGGCTACACGGCGATCCAGCTCGCCTACGGAGAGCGCAAGCGCGTGAACAAGCCGACCGCCGGTCACCTCGCGAAGGCCGGTGTCCAGACCGCCCTGAGCCTCGCCGAGCTGCGACTGGACGAGGGTGACGAGCTACCCGAGCTCGGAGCGACGCTCGGGGTCGCCGAGGTGTTCAACGAGGGTGACATCGTCGACGTAACCGGCACCAGCAAGGGCAAGGGCTACGCAGGCGTGATGAAGCGGCACAACTTCCGCGGCATGGGCGACGGGCACGGCGTGAAGAAGAAGAACCGCCACCCTGGAGCCGTCGGCGCCTGCGCCACACCCGGCCGGACCTTCAAGGGCCACCGCATGGCTGGCCGCGCGGGCCACGAACGCGTGACCATCCAGAACCTGCAGATCGCCGGCGTGGATGCCGAGCGCAACTTGCTGCTCATCAAGGGTGCGGTTCCCGGCCCCAACGGGTCAGTCGTGTTCGTCCGCTCCGCGATCCGCACGATCAAGGCGAAGGGTGGTGACGCCTGATGCCGAGCGTCGATATCAAGAACCTCCAGGGCGAGTCCATCGGGACCGCCGAACTGCCATCCGAGTGGTTCGAGGGCGAGGTCAACGTCCACGTCATGCACGAGGTCGTGACCGCACAGCTCGCCGCGGCTCGTCAGGGGACGCACAAGACCAAGACCCGTTCCCAGGTGCGTGGTGGCGGCCGCAAGCCGTGGCGCCAGAAGGGGACCGGACGGGCGCGTCACGGCTCGATCCGCAGTCCCCAGTGGGTCGGCGGCGGACACGCCAACGCGCGGACACCGCGGGACTACCGCAAGCGAGTCAACAAGAAGGTGCGCCGTGCTGCGCTGCGGTCCGCGCTGATCGACCGCGTCAACAACGGCGCGTTCGTGGTGATCCGTGAGTTCGCCTTCGCCGCCCCGAAGACCAAGGACGCGGTCGCGGCACTGACCGCTCTCGACGCGGCCGATCGCAAGGTGCTGGTCGTGCTCGGCGATCTGCACCAGCCGACGCTCCGGTCGTTCCGCAACCTGCAGCACGTGCACCTGATCACCGTCGATCAGCTCAACACCTACGACGTGCTGTGGAGCGACGTGGTCCTGTTCGACGAGACGGCGCTCGAGCTCATCGGGACCGGCAAGCGCACGGGCAACGTCGGTGAGATCGTCCCCACCGCGGCGCCCGCGGCGGAGGCGCCGACGACCGAGGCGCCCGCGGCGGAGGAGCCGACGACCGAGGCCCCGGACGACACGGGTGAGGAGGAGTAGCCGTGAAGGACCCGCGCGATGTCATCTTCCGCCCCGTCGTCTCCGAGAAGACGTACGGGCTGCTCGACAACAACAAGTACACCTTCGAGGTCGACCCCCGCGCCAACAAGACCGAGATCAAGATCGCTGTCGAGAGGATCTTCGGGGTCAAGGTCCTCAACGTGAACACGATGAACCGCCGCGGCAAGCGCAAGCGTCGCGGGTGGGTGGTCGGCCAGCGCAAGGATGTCAAGCGGGCGATCGTGCAACTCGCCCCGGGTGACGAGATCGAGATCTTCGGCGCTGGGCTGTGAGTGCTCGAGCAGCGAAGCGGTAGCACAGTGAGTGCTCAAGTAGCGAAGCGGTAGCACAGGTAGTGCTCAAGTAGCGAAGCGGTAGCACAGGTAGTGCTCAAGTAGCGAAGCGGTAGCACAGGTGTAGGGAGGAGGCGACGATGGGTATCCGCAAGTACAAGCCGACGACCGCGGCCCGCCGTGGCGCGTCCGTCAGCGACTTCGAGTCGGTCACCAAGGGCCGCCCCGAGAAGTCGCTGGTCGGACCGTTGCCGCGCAAGTCCGGTCGCAACACGCACGGCCGCATCACGTCGCGTCACCGCGGCGGGGGCCACAAGCGCAAGTACCGCGTCATCGACTTCCGTCGCAACAAGGACGGCGTGCCCGCGACCGTCGCCGCGGTCGAGTACGACCCCAACCGGTCCGCGCGGATCGCCCTGCTGCACTACCACGACGGCGAGAAGCGCTACATCCTCGCGCCCAAGAACGTCGCGGTCGGCAGCAAGCTCGAATCCGGCCCCGAAGCCGACATCATCCCCGGCAACGCCCTGCCGCTCATGAACATCCCCGTCGGAACCACGGTGCACGCCGTCGAGCTGCGTCCCGGAGGGGGCGCCAAGATGGGGCGCAGCGCCGGGGCGTCGATCCAGCTCCTCGCGAAGGAAGGCAAGACGGCCGCGCTGCGACTCCCCTCGGGCGAGATCCGACTCGTGGACTCTCGCTGCCGGGCGACGGTCGGCTCGGTGGGTAACGAGGAGCACGAGCTCATCAAGCTGGGCAAGGCCGGCCGCAAGCGGTGGAAGGGCGTGCGGCCACAGACCCGTGGCGTCGCCATGAACCCCGTCGACCACCCCCTCGGTGGTGGTGAGGGCAAGAGCTCCGGCGGCCGCCACCCGGTCGACAAGCACGGCAACCCCGAACGACGGACGCGCAAGCCCAAGAAGGCGTCCGACAAGATGATCATCCGCCGCCGTGGTCGCGGCAGGAGGCGCCGCTGATGCCCCGCTCACTGAAGAAGGGCCCGTTCGTCGACGACCACCTCATGAAGAAGGTGGAGCAGCTCAACAGCTCGGGTCAGAAGCGCGTGATCAAGACGTGGTCACGTCGCTCGACCATCTTCCCCGAGATGGTCGGTCACACGATCGCCGTCCACGACGGGCGCAAGCACGTGCCCGTGTACGTCACCGAGTCGATGGTCGGCCACAAGCTCGGCGAGTTCGCCCCGACCCGCGTCATCAAGTGGGGCGGCGCCGGTGAGAAGGCCGCCGCCAAGCGGCGCATGTAGCGGAGAGGACAGTCCCACCATGCAAGTCAGAGCGACCGCGAAGTTCGTCCGGGTCTCGCCCACGAAGGCGAGGCAGCTGACGCGCCTCATCTCCGGCGAGCACGTCGAGGAGGCGCGTCGGATCCTCGCGTTCTCCGACAAGGGCGCCGCCGAGCCGATCCTGAAGGTGCTCACGTCCGCCATCGCCAACGCGGAGAACAACGAGGGTCTCGACCCCGACGAGCTGTGGGTGGACAACGCCTTCGCCGACGAGGGACCGACCCTGCGTCGCTACCAGCCCCGCGCGCTCGGTCGCGCGTACCGGATCCGCAAGCGGACCAGCCACATCACGATCGTGGTGGCCACGCGCGAGCCCGAGCTCGCGGCGCAGGCCCCCGCACCAGCCGACACCGGCGACGAGGAGTAGAACCGATGGGCCAGAAGATCCACCCCTACGGGTTCCGGCTGGGTGTCACCACGGACTGGAAGTCCAAGTGGATCGCCGACAAGAAGGACTACTCGGCGTACCTCCACGAGGACGAGCGCGTCCGCGAGTACATCCGTGAGCGCGTCCGCCACGCGGGCATCTCGCGGATCGACATCACGCGCACCGGTGACAACATCGAGACCAGCGTCCAGGCAGCGCGTCCCGGCATCGTCATCGGCCGCCGGGGCACCGAGGCCGACGCCATCCGCGGGGCCCTCGAGAAGCTGACCGGCAAGCGCATCAAGCTCAACATCATCGAGATCAAGCAGCCCGACCTCGACGCGCAGGTCGTCGCCTTCAACGTCGCCGAGCAGCTCCGCGGCCGTGTCTCGTTCCGGCGCGCCATGCGCCGCGCAGTGCAGTCGGCCATGAAGGCCGGTTCGAAGGGGATCCGTGTCCAGGTGTCCGGCCGCCTCGGCGGCGCGGAGATGAGCCGCACCGAGTGGTACCGCGAGGGCCGCGTGCCCCTCCACACGCTGCGTGCCAAGGTCGACTACGGCTTCGACGAGGCACGGACGACCTTCGGTCGCATCGGCGTGAAGGTCTGGATCTACACCGGTGACCAGATCGGGTCGGGCGAGGAGCGAGAGGCCCTGCGCGCCATGGAGCGCGCCAAGGCGGTCGCTGAGGGCCGTCCCGCCGACGACCGTCCTCGCCGCCAGGCCGCGCGCAAGGCGGCGAAGGTGGCCCAGAAGGTGACGGGTATCGGCCGTCGCCCGCAACCGCAGCCGCCCGCCGAGCCCGCACCAGCCGAAGCGGCACCGGCCGAGGCGACAACGGCTTCCGAGCCGTCCGCCGAGCCCGCCCCGACCCCATCCGAGGCCGAGGCGACCGCACCGCCGACCGCGGCGACCCCGACCGACCAGTCCGCGACCGGCGGCGAGGAACCCGCGACCGTCAGCGAGCCCGGCGAGACTGCCAAGTCGGACGTCGAGCAGGCCACCACGGAGTCGGCTCCCGGTCAGTCCGGGGCGATGGCTCCAGAGGACGTCGCAGACGCACCTGCGCCAGCCGACGCTCCGGAGCCCGGCGTCGACGCGGCAGAGGAGCCGCGTGAACCGCAGATCGAGACCAAGCCAGACCGCGCGGCAGCCGTCGAGGAAGAGGCGTCGCCGGAAGCGGACGAAGAAGGAGGTGCGTGATGCTCGCTCCCAAGCGCGTCAGGTACCGCAAGCAGCACCGGCCCCGCCCCATGAGCGGGTTGTCGAAGGGCCACACCGAGGTCTACGTCGGTGAGTACGGCCTCAAGGCGACCACACCAGGGTGGATCACCGCGCGGCAGATCGAGGCTGCGCGTGTCGCGATGACCCGCGCCATCAAGCGTGGCGGGAAGGTGCGCATCACCATCTTCCCCGACCGCTCGATCACCCGGAAGCCACTCGAGACCCGCATGGGATCGGGGAAGGGCGCTCCGGACCACTGGGTCGCTCCGGTCAAGCCGGGCCGGATCATGTTCGAGCTCTCGGGCGTGAGCGAGGAGCTCGCGCGCGAGGCCATGCGCCGGGCCGCCCACAAGCTGCCGGTCAAGACCAAGTTCGTGAAGCGGGAGGGAGCCGAGTGACCGCCGCCGAACTACGAGAACTGGCCGACGACGAACTCGCGCAGCACCTGCGCGAGCAGAAGGAGGAGCTGTTCAACCTCCGCTTCCAGGTCGTCACGGGCCAGCTGGACAACACCACCCGTCTGAAGCAGGTCCGGCGCGAGATCGCGCGCGTCCTGACCGTCATGCGCGAGCGTGAGCTCGCTGCCGAGATCGCGAGGTGAACGACGTGAACGACACGACCGGAGCGCGCACGACACGCAAGGAACGCGTCGGCGTCGTTGTCAGTGACGCGCGCGACAAGACCATCACGGTCCGCATCGAGCGCCGCACCACGCACGCGCTGTACAGCAAGACGATGGAGCGCACCAAGAAGTACCACGCGCACGACGAGGCCAACGACGCCAACGTCGGTGACACCGTCCGCATCGTCGAGACACGCCCCCTCAGCAAGAGCAAGCGCTGGCGTCTGGCGGAGGTGTTGGAACGTGCGAAGTAGCGTTGGCTTTTCCAGGAAACCACCGGATGCGGTGGTTTCCATGACCCTCGCAAACCACCGCATCCGGTGGTTTCCGAAGAACACCGTTCCAGCAAGCTCCAACGCAGGAAAGCTCAAGCGATGATCCAGCAGGAGTCGCGGCTGAAGGTCGCGGACAACTCGGGGGCCCGGGAGGTGCTGTGCATCCGGGTCCTGGGGGGCTCGGGGCGGCGGTACGCCTCGGTCGGTGACGAGTTCGTCGGCACGGTCAAGGACGCCATCCCCGCCTCGAACGTGAAGAAGGGCGAGGTCGTGCGCTGTGTCGTCGTGCGGACGGCCAAGGAGAAGCGGCGCCCCGACGGCAGCTACATCCGATTCGACGAGAACGCCTGCGTCCTGATCCGACCCGACGGCACCCCACGCGGCACGCGCATCTTCGGGCCCGTCGCGCGTGAGCTGCGGGACCGCAGGTTCATGCGCATCGTTTCGCTGGCTCCGGAGGTGCTGTGATGAAGCGCATCCGTAAGGACGACCGCGTCCGCGTGATCTCCGGCAAGGACTCCGGCAAGGAGGGCCGCGTCGTGAAGGTCTGGCCCGACCGTGACCGCGTGCTGGTCGAGGGCGTCAACTACGTGAAGAAACACCAGTCCATGCGCCAGAACCAGCGGGGTGCCCAGGAGGGTGGGATCATCGAGACCGAGGCGCCGATCCACATCAGCAACGTGATGCCGGTCTGCCCCAGCTGCGATCAGGCCGTCCGGGTCGGGTTCACCCTGACCGAGGAGGGTGAGCGCCGCAGCAAGATGCGTGAGTGCCGCAAGTGCGGCGCCACGTTCTGATGGCAACCAGCCAAGAGGGAACGAGATGAGCGACACCGACACGATCTACGTCCCGCGCTTCAAGCTGCGGTACCACGATGAGATCGTCCCCGCGCTGAAGGAACAGCTCGGGATCGACAACATCATGCGTGTCCCGAGGCTCGAGAAGATCGTCGTGAACGTCGGACTCGGCGAGGCGATCTCCGAGCCGAAGGCGGTCGAGGGTGCCCTGCGCGACCTGGCGACCATCACGGGACAGAAGCCGCGGCTCAACCGGGCACGCAAGTCGATCGCGGGCTTCAAGCTCCGCGAGGGCATGCCCGTCGGCGCCAAGGTGACGCTGCGCGGCGACCGCATGTGGGAGTTCCTCGACCGGCTCCTGTCGATCGCGCTCCCCCGGATCCGGGACTTCCGGGGCCTCAACCCGCGTTCGTTCGACGGGGGCGGCAACTACACGTTCGGGGTGACGGAGCAGCTCATCTTCCCCGAGATCGACTACGACGACATCGATGCGGTCCGCGGCATGGACATCACGATCGTGACGACCGCAGAGAGCGACGACCATGCCCGAGCGTTCCTGACCGCGTTCGGCTTCCCGTTCGCGAAGTCCCCTGAGGAGGTGAGCTGACGTGGCGAAGAAAGCCCTGATCGCGAAAGCCAAGCGCAAGTCGAAGTTCGGCGTGCGCGAGTACACCCGCTGCCAACGCTGCGGTCGTCCGCGAGCGGTCTACCGCAGGTTCATGCTGTGTCGGATCTGCTTCCGGGAGATGGCCCACCGGGGCGAGCTCCCGGGCATCACGAAGGCGAGCTGGTGAGCGTTGCCGCGTCGGCACTTCGACTGGAACCGTGCTTCCCGGAAACCAGCGCATGCGCGGGTTTCCCGACTGCAACGGAAACCCGCGTCAGCGCGCGGGCCGCTCACTTCGACTTGACCGCAGCTTCCCGGAAACCACCGTCGCCCGGTGGTTTCAGGACCGAAACCACCGGAGACGGTGGTTTCCGAGAGACACCCCAAAGGCACCACTCATGACTATGACCGACCCGGTGGCTGACATGCTGACCCGTCTCAGGAACGCGTCGTTGGCGTACCTGGATGACGTGGTGATGCCGTCGTCGAAGATGAAGGCATCGATCGCGGACATCCTCAAGGGTGAGGGGTACATCCAGGACTTCTCGGTCGAGGACACCACCCCCCAGAAGACGCTGCACATCCGGCTCAAGTACGGACCCAACCGCGAGCGTGTGCTGGGCGGGCTCAAGCGCATCAGCAAGCCCGGCCTGCGCGTGTACGTGAAGCGCCACGAGGTGCCGCGGGTCCTCGGAGGGCTCGGTACCGCGATCCTGTCGACCAACGCCGGACTCATGTCCGACCGCGAGGCCCGCAAGCAGGGCCGCGGCGGCGAGGTCGTCGCCTACATCTGGTAAGGAGCACCCATGTCCCGGATCGGCAAGCTCCCCGTCCCGGTACCGGACGGCGTCGAGGTGACCCTCGAGGGCCTCGATGTGACCGTTAAGGGCCCCAAGGGTGAACTCGTACGCACGATGCCCGAGGGTGTCGCCATCGCGCGGGACGACGAAGGGGCGATCACGGTCACCCCTCAGGGCGAGACGCGCATGCACCGCTCGCGGCACGGTCTGGTCCGCAGCCTCATCGCCAACATGGTCGAGGGCGTGACCAACGGCTACAGCAAGACCCTGGAGCTGGTCGGCGTCGGTTACCGCGCGGTTCCCAGCGGGAAGGATCTCGAGCTGCAGGTCGGGTACAGCCATCCGGTGGTGATCGAGGCTCCCGAAGGCATCACGTTGGAGGTCCCGGTACCCACCCGTATCGTCGTCTCCGGCATCGACAAGGTCCTCGTCGGCCAGGTGGCCGCCAACATCCGCAAGGTTCGTCCACCGGAGCCGTACAAGGGCAAGGGCATCAAGTACGAGGGCGAGTACGTCCGCCGCAAGGCCGGCAAGACCGCGGGCGTCTGACGCCGACGACCGCTACAGGAGCACGACCATGGATCCCAAGAGGAAGCGAGCGGGGCTCGAGCGCCGTCACCGTCACCTGCGCAAGCGGGTACGGGGGACCGCGCAGCGACCCCGGCTGGCCGTCTACCGCAGCAACACCCACATCTACGCCCAGGTGATCGACGACGAGCAGGGTCACACCCTGGTGGCCGCATCGTCGCTCGACGAGGGCGTGGACCGGGGCGACGACGGCAAGGTCGGGGCCGCTCGCCAGGTCGGGGAGCTGATCGGCAAGCGCGCCACCCAGGCCGGCATCGACCAGGTGGTCTTCGACCGTGGTGGACGCCGCTACGCCGGCCGCCTGAAGGCTCTGGCCGAGGCGGCACGTGAAGCCGGCCTCGATTTCTGACCGACCTACACACAGACAGTGCTCAAGTAGCGAAGCGGTAGCACACAGACAGTGCTCAAGTAGCGAAGCGGTAGCACACAGACAGTGCTCAAGTAGCGAAGCGGTAGCACACAGACAGTGCTCAAGTAGCGGAAGCGGTAGCACACCCATAGAGACAGAAGAGGTTCCAGCATGGCGAAGCCAAGAGGTGGTCCGGGTCGCGGACCCCGTCGCGGACGCGAACAGGACCGTGAGCAGTACGACGAGCGCGTGGTCTCGATCAACCGCGTCGCCAAGGTCGTCAAGGGTGGCCGGCGGTTCCAGTTCACGGCCCTGGTGGTCGTCGGTGACGGCAAGGGCCAGGTCGGCGTCGGGCACGGCAAAGCCAAGGAGGTGCAGTCCGCCATCCAGAAGGGCGTCGAGGAGGCGAAGAAGAGCTTCTTCCGCGTCCCGATGGTGGGCACGACCATCGTGCACCCCGTGATCGGCGAGCTCGGAGCGGGACGCGTGCTGCTCAAGCCCGCAGCTCCCGGTACCGGGGTCATCGCCGGTGGCCCGGTCCGGGCCGTCGTCGAGGCCGCCGGGATCCAGGACCTGCTGGCCAAGTCGCTCGGTAGTTCCAACCCGGTCAACGTCGTCGGAGCCACGATCGAGGGTCTCAAGGCGCTCCGCAGCCCGGAGGAGATCGCCGCGCTGCGTGACAAGCCGCTCGAGGACGTCGCTCCGCGCGCGATGATCGAGACCTTGCGCGGAGGTGCGGCGTGAGCTCGCTGCGCATCACCCAGACCCGGTCGACGATCGGCCGACCGGCTGACCAGCGGGCCACGGTGCGTTCGCTCGGTCTCAAGCGGATCCGTCACACCGTGATCCAGCCCAACCGCCCGGAGATCCGCGGGATGCTCGCGAAGGTGTCGCACCTCGTCGAGTGGACCGAGGTCGAGGAGGATCAGTCGTGAAGCTGCACCACCTGAAGCCCGCTGAGGGCAGCAAGAGCAAGCGCATCCGCGTCGGTCGCGGTGATCGTGGGCGGCGTGGCAAGACCGCCGGTCGAGGCACCAAGGGCACCGGGGCGCGCGGACAGGTACCTGCCGGTTTCGAAGGTGGTCAGGTCCCGCTCAAACGGCGCCAGCCCAAGCTCGCGGGGTTCGTCAGCCACGTGCAGCGGGTGGAGTACTCGATCATCAACGTCGGTCGGCTCGACGACCACTTCGAGGCCGGTGACGAGGTGTCGTTCGACAGCCTCTTCGCGCGCGGGCTGGTGAAGAAGGGCCGTCCCGTCAAGGTGCTGGGACACGGTGACGTCACGAAGTCGCTGACGGTGAAGGTCGATCGGATCTCCGCCACGGCGCGTGAGAAGATCGAAGCCGTCGGAGGTAGCGTCGCCAGCTAGCCTGCCGCGACGGGGAACGGTCGGCTTGTGACCACGTACCCTCCGCCACCGCGATCCAAGGAGCCCTCGAGCAGCCCGGAGGGCGGTAGGACAACCTGAGGGAGAACATGTTCCGCGCTTTCGTGAACGCGTTCAAGGTCCCCGACCTGCGCAAGAAGCTGCTCTTCACCCTGCTGATCATCGGGGTCTACCGCATCGGCTCGTGGATCCCCGTGCCCGGGGTCGACGTCGATCTGCTGCGGGACGCGGTCGCGCAGGGCACCGCCAACACCTTCGTCAGCGTCATCAACCTGTTCTCGGGCGGGGCGCTGGCCGCGATGGCGGTGTTCGCGCTGGGGATCATGCCCTACATCACCGCGAGCATCATCATGCAGCTGTTGGCGGTCGTGATCCCGCGCCTCGAAACGCTGCAGCAGGAGGGCGAGCAGGGCCGCCGCCGCATCACCCAGTACACGCGCTACACGACCGTGGTCCTCGCCGTGCTGCAGTCGACAGGTCTGACCGTGCTAGCACGCAACGGCCAGCTCTTCGGTGCCAACGTGATGCCGGAGGCGACCACGGCAACCGTCGCGCTGATCGTCCTGACGCTGACCGCCGGGACCTCGATGATCATGTGGCTCGGTGAGCTGATCACCCAGCGTGGCGTGGGCAACGGGATGTCGCTGATCATCATGGTCGCGATCCTCGCCAGCGTCCCCTCCGACGGCAACCTCGTCCGCATCTCCAACGGCTACGACGCGGTCACGATGGTGCTGGTCCTGGGCATCCTCATCACCGTGGCGGTGGTGTTCATCGAGCAGGGTCAACGGCGCATCCCGGTCCAGTACGCCCGCCGGCAGGTGGGACGCCGCGTGTACGGGGGACAGTCGACCTACATCCCGCTCAAGGTCAACCAGTCCGGGGTGATCCCGGTCATCTTCGCGTCGTCGCTGATGTACCTGCCGGTCCTGGCGGCCTCGATCACGGGCTGGCCGTGGTTGCAGGACCTCAACGACCGCTACCTCACGAACGCGCGCAGCCCGGTGTACATCCTCGTCTTCGCGCTGCTGACGATCTTCTTCGCGTACTTCTACACCGCGATCACCTTCAACCCCGTCCAGGTTGCCGACAACATGAAGAAGTACGGCGGCTTCGTCCCCGGCATCCGACCCGGTAGGGCGACGGCCGAGTACCTCGACCGCATCTTGACCCGGATCACGCTGCCGGGCTCGCTGTACCTCGCGGTCGTGGCGGTCACGCCGTTCGTGGCGTTGGCGGTCGCCAACATCCAGGCCTTCCCCCTCGGCGGCGTGTCGCTGCTGATCATGGTGGGGGTCTCGCTCGAGACCATGAAGCAGGTCGAGAGCCAGCTCATGATGCGGAACTACGAGGGCTTCCTGACGTGACCGCAGACGCGACCATGGCCGCCGACGAGCTTCCGCCGGAGGAAGGGACCGCGCCGGTGCGTGTCATCCTGTTGGGACCCCCCGGGGCCGGGAAGGGGACCCAAGCGGTCCGTATCGCCGGCGCCTACGGGGTCCCCCACATCTCCACCGGCGACATCTTCCGCAGCAACGTCAAGAACGAGACCGAGCTGGGCTCGAAGGCCAAGAGCTACATGGACGCCGGCGAGCTCGTGCCCGACGACGTCGTGATCGCCATGGTCGAGGATCGCCTCGCGCAGTCCGACACCGCCCCCGGCTTCGTGCTCGACGGCTTCCCGCGCACGGTCCCACAGGCACAGGCGCTCGAGACCTTGCTGTCGGGGCTCAGCCGACCCATCGACGTCGTGCTGCGACTCGCCATCACCGAGGACGAGATCGTGCGCCGACTCACCGGCCGCCGCACGTGTCGCAACTGTGGCGCGATCTACCACGTCGAGAGCTCGCCTGCCGCGGACGAGGACGTGTGTGATCGCTGCGGGGGCGAGCTGTACCAGCGCGACGACGACAAGGAGGCGGTCGTGCTCAACCGCCTCGACGTGTACCACCGCCAGACCGAGCCCCTGGAGTTCTTCTACTGGCAGCGGGGTCTACTCCGTGACGTCGAGGCGATCGGTTCCCTCGACGAGGTGACCCATCGTGCCCTCGGGGTCCTCAGCGAGTACGAGGAACCCCGTCACGACACCTCCGGCCGGTGATCGTCCGCAAGACCAGCGCGGAGCTCGACAAGATGGCGCGTGCGGGTCGCGTCGTCGCCGATGTCCTCGAGGCGCTCGTGCGCCTCGCCCTCCCCGGTGCTACCACGCTGGAGCTCGACGCGTTCGCCGAAGAGAAGATCCGGGCCCGTGGGGCGACACCATCGTTCAAGGGTTACCGGGGCTTTCCCGCGACCCTGTGCACGTCGCCTAACGCCGGTGTGGTCCACGGCATCCCGTCGGTCGCCACGGTGCTGTCCGAGGGTGACGTCCTGTCGATCGACTGCGGCGCGATCGTGGACGGCTACCACGCCGATTCGGCCATCACCGTGATCGTGGGTGGCGACGCCGCGGCTCCGGAGCCGGTCCGCGCGCTCGTCGAGGACACCCGATCGGCGCTGTGGCAGGGGCTGGCGCAGGTGCGGTCGGGTCGCGCCCTCGGCGACATCGGGGCGGCGATCGAGCAGGTCGCGGTCGCGGGCGGCTACGGACTCGTGCGCGAGTACGTCGGCCACGGCATCGGCCGCGCCCTCCACGAGGACCCGTCGGTACCCAACTACGGGACCGCCGGGTGTGGGGCACGGGTGGCCGACGGCTGGGTCGTGGCCGTCGAGCCGATGTTCAACCTCGGCGGCGCCGCGACGCGCAGACTGGCTGACGGCTGGGGCGTCGTGACGGTCGACGGGTCGCCCTCGGCGCACTGGGAGCACACCGTCGCCGTCACTCCTGACGGGCCGCGCGTCCTCACCGCCCGTTCGGACGAGCCCGTCGATCCGGCGCAGTGGGCCCGTGCTCAAGTAGCGAAGCGGTAGCACGAGGTAGGTCGTGCGGTGGACGCCACGGGAGGGGGCTGGTAGCCTCTCCGGGCGGCCCTGCCGTACCGGCGGGGCCTTCGTCACGTCCCCTACTCCAACGGGCTCCGCGCAGCCCGCGCGAGCGGCGCCGTGACCCCGAGGCCGGACCCGGCCCGGAGACCGAACACCCGATAACAGTGCTCAAGTAGCGAAGCGGTAGCACGAAGCGAATGGGAAGAACGAACGCGTTGGCCGAGAAAGAGGAAGCGATCCAGGTGGAGGGCACGGTGATCGAGCCGTTGCCGAACACCATGTTTCGGGTCGAGCTGGAGAACGGGCACAAGGTGCTCGCACACATCTCCGGCAAGATGCGGATGCACTACATCCGCATCCTCCCCGGCGATCGCGTCGTCGTCGAGCTGTCCCCCTACGACCTCACCCGCGGCCGCATCACCTACCGCTACAAGTGAGTGCTCAAGTAGGCCGGAGGCCGGTAGCACAACCGAGAAGCTCAAGTAGGCCGGAGGCCGGTAGCACAACCGAGAAGCTCGGTAGGGGAGCGATACTGAGGAGCGAACCGTGAAGGTCCATCCCTCCGTGAAGAAGATGTGCGACCGGTGCAAGATCATCCGGCGCAAGGGCCGCGTGCGCGTGATCTGCACTAACCCCCGCCACAAGCAACGCCAGGGCTGACCCCTCCACCGACAGGAGAACCCCCCACATGGCACGTATCGCCGGCGTCGATCTCCCGCGAGAGAAGCGGGTCCTGATCGGCCTGACCTACATCTACGGCATCGGCCGCACCCGTGCCGAGCAGACCCTCGATGCCGCCGCCGTCGATCCCGACACGCGCGTCGGTGCCCTGTCGGACGACGAGGTGCAGCGTCTGCGCCAGCACATCGAGAACAACTACCGCGTCGAGGGTGACCTCCGCCGCGAGGTCGCCAACAACATCAAGCGCAAGATCGAGATCGGCTCCTACCAGGGCATCCGCCACCGCCTGGGGCTGCCGGTCCGCGGTCAGCGCACGCACACCAACGCCCGCACCCGCAAGGGTCCGCGCCGCGCCGTCGGCGGGATCCGCAAGCGCACCCGGAAGCACTGACCCATGGCACAGAAGAAGCAACGACCCCGCAAGAAGGAACGCAAGAACGTCCTGCACGCGCAGGTCCACGTGCGCGCGACGTTCAACAACACGCTGATCACCTTCACCGATCAGCAGGGCAACGTGCTGTCGTGGAGCTCCGGCGGTGCCGCGGGCTTCAAGGGCAGCCGCAAGAGCACGCCCTTCGCGGCTCAGCTCGCCGCTGAGCAGGCGACCAAGGCCGCGTTCGAGCACGGTGTCCGCAAGGTCGACGTGCTCTGCAAGGGTCCCGGTGCCGGTCGCGAGACCGCCATCCGTACCCTGGCAGCCATGGGCCTCGAGGTGCTCTCGATCCGCGACATCACCCCCGTCCCCCACAACGGCTGCCGCCCCCCCAAGCGGCGCCGCGTCTGACCCCGTCCGATGGGGTCTACCGCCCTCCGGGCTACTTGAGACCCCTGGAACCCCCCGCCCGCTCGGCCCCGACCCGCCACGGATCGCCCGACCACCCGCGCTAGCGCCGTACCGAGGAAGACCAAATGGCTCGTTACACCGGCCCCGACTGCAGGCTCTGCCGTCGTGAGCGCCAGAAGCTGTACCTCAAGGGCACCAAGTGCGACTCCGCCAAGTGTCCGATCGAGCGCCGTCCGTACCCGCCCGGTGAGCACGGCCGCGGCCGCATCAAGGAGTCGGAGTACCTGCTCCAGCTCCGCGAGAAGCAGAAGGCTCGGCGCATCTACGGCGTGCTCGAGAAGCAGTTCCGCAACTACTACGAGGAGGCGAACCGCCGCACCGGTCTGACCGGCGAGACCCTCCTCCAGCTGCTCGAGATGCGCCTCGACAACGTCGTCTACCGCGGCGGCCTCGCGCGCTCACGTGACGAGGCGCGCCAACTCGTGCGCCACCGTCACGTGGCCGTGAACGGACGCACCGTCTCGATCCCCTCGTACCGCGTCCGTCCCGAGGACGTGATCACGTTCCGGGAGAAGTCGCGCAACATCACACAGGTGATCGGGTCGCTCGAGATCTTCGGACGCCACCCCGTGCCGGACTGGCTCTCGACCGATACCGAGGCGCGCCAGATCACGGTCCGCTCGCTGCCCGCCCGTCAGATGATCGACGTGCCGGTGCAGGAGCAGCTCATCGTCGAGCTCTACAGCAAGTAGCCCCGGAGGACCGCCCGCGCCAACTGGACGTGGGAGGTCGCGGACGTACCTAGCCAGCGAAGGAACAGCCACATGTCGGACTTCGGTTTCTACGAGGAAACAGAGGAGATCTCCCTGGGCACGACGCCGGGAGGCTCGCCGTTCATCGCCTACCGTCCGCGTCTCGAGGAGGAGGAGCTCGAAGACGGTCAGCGATCGCGTTTCGCGATCGAACCGCTCGAGCCCGGCTTCGGGTACACGCTCGGTAACGCGCTGCGGCGCACGCTGCTGTCGTCGATCCCCGGTGCCGCGGTCACCCGCATCCGCTTCACCTCGGCGCAGGCGGCCGGCCCCGAGGGCGGCGCGGTCCTGCACGAGTTCAGTGCCATCGAGGGCGTCAAGGAGGATGTCACCGACATCATCCTGAACATCAAGGACCTCGTCGTGAGCTCCGACGCGGACGAGCCGGTCGAGATCTTCCTCGGTGGTGACGGTCCGGGTGTGCTGACAGCCGAGAACATCTTCGCGCCGTCGCAGATCGAGGTCATCAACGAGGACCTGCACATCGCGACGTTGAACGCCAACGGTCATCTCGAGATGTACCTGACCGTCGAGCGCGGCCGCGGCTACCGCACCGCGGACGAGAACAAGGCCGGCAACGAGCCCATCGGCGTCATCCCGGTCGACTCGGTCTTCAGCCCCGTCCGGCGGGTGTCGTACCGGGTCGAATCGACCCGGGTCGAGCAGATGACCAACTACGACCGGCTCGTGATCGATGTCGAGACCGACGGTTCGGTCACGCCGGCACAGGCCCTGTCGTCCGCCGGTGAGACGCTGAAGGTGCTCTTCGAGCAGTTCGCCGAGTTCGAGGTCACGGGCCCCGGCGGGATCGTCGTCTCGCCCGAGGACGCGTTCGAGGCGTTGGGTTCGCCCGACGACTCCCTCCCGATCGAGGATCTCGATCTGTCGGTGCGGTCCTACAACTGCCTCAAGCGCGAGGGGGTCGGCACCGTCGGAGAGCTGCGGCGCAAGACCGAGCAGGACCTGCTCGAGATCCGCAACTTCGGGGCGAAGTCGATCGACGAGGTCAAGGAGAAGCTGGCCGAGCTCGGACTGTCGCTCGCGGAGTGATCCCGCCCCTCGTTACTTGAGCACCACCCGATCGTGCTACCGCTGTCGCTACTTGAGCACCAGCAGACCGTGCTACCGCTGTCGCTACTTGAGCACCACCAGGAGGCACGTCCATGCCCCAGCCGAAGCGAGGGCCACGGCTCGGCGCCGGTCCGGCGCACCAGCAGCTCATGCTGAGCAACCTGGCGTCGGACCTGTTCGTACACGGTCGCCTCACGACGACCGTGGCGAAAGCCAAGACGCTGCGCCCCTACGCCGAGCGCCTGATCACGAAGGCCAAGCGTGGTGATCTGCACGCTCGCCGACAGGTGCTGTCGACGCTGCGCGATCGCGATGTCGTCGCGTACCTCTTCGAGGAGGTCGGCCCCCGTTTCGTCGACCGCAACGGCGGCTACACCCGCATCCTCAAGCTCGGTCCGCGCAAGGGCGACAACGCTCCCATGGCGCTCATCGAGCTGGTCGAGCAGGGTGCCGAGGGTGCCGGCGAAGAGTTCGTCGAGGCGGGGCGCGAGCGGCGTGCCCGTGGGCTGTTGGGTCGCCTGCGCCGCCGCCGCGAGGAGCCGGAGCTCGGCTACTACGACGACGAGGATCTCGAGGACTTCGGCGAGGAGGACGAGGAGCTCGTTCCCGACCTGCCGGATGAGATCGTGGAGGCCGACGAGGATGCTCAAGCAGCGGAAGCGGTAGCACGCACAGACGTGCAGGACGTGGGCGGAGACGACGTTCCGGACGACGTCGCCGAGGACACCGCGCCCGACTCCGCCCCGGACGAGCCGACCGTCGGCGACCCCGTCGACGAGGTCGCGGACGAACCCGATGCCGGTGGCGCCACCGGCAAGGATGCGGGCGCCTGACGGTGGAGGCGCCGCCGATCAGGCTGCGCATCGACCTCGCCTACGACGGCACGCCGTTCCACGGTTTCGCGCGGCAACCGCGGTACGAGACCGTCCAGGGCTCCCTCGAGGCCGCGCTCGAGCGGCTCCTCGGGCAGGCCGTCCCCACGACCTGTGCCGGACGGACCGACCGGGGGGTCCACGCGCTCGCGCAGGTCGTGCACCTCGACGTCGATCCGTCGGTCCCGCGTGCCAGCCGCGTGCTCGGCTCGTTGCACGACCTCCGCAACCGTCTCGACGCGCTGGTGGGTGAGGCCATGACGATCTGGTCGATCCGGCAGGTCCCCACCGACTTCGACGCCCGGTTCTCGGCCACCGAGCGGCGCTACCGCTACGCGATCTCGGACGTGCCGGCCATCGATCCGCGCGATCGGTACCGCTACTGGCACGTGCGTGACGCGCTCAACATCGGGACGATGCGCACGGGGGCACGGGTGCTCGTGGGCGAGCACGATTTCGCGTCGTTCTGTCGCCGCTCGCAGGAACGCCACCGCATGCGGCGCCTCGACGCGATCACGGTGGCGCGCACGTCGAAGGGGGTGGTCGACGTGCGCCTCCGTGGTCCGGCGTTCTGCCACCAGCAGGTCCGCTCGATCGTGGGCAGCCTGGTCCTCGTCGGACGGGGCGAGCGGCCGCCGGAGTGGATGGCGCAGGTGCTGGCGGCGCGCGACCGCTCCGCGGCGGGGCCCGTCGCTCCTGCTCACGGGCTGACGCTCGAGGGCGTGGGGTACGGACGCAGGTTCCCGGCGGCACCGCTACGGGTCGGTTGACCCCTCCACGAGGCACCCGGTACCCTCGATCCACGCGGTCCCCTGTGGACCGCGCGTTCACGCTCCAGGCCTCCACCGCTCCCGCCGGAGCCGGTCCGCGCCTCGCGAGCCCACCACGAGTGCTCAAGCAGCGAAGCGGTAGCACAACACTAGGAACCGGCAGCATGCGCACCTTCTCCCCGCGCCCGCAGGACATCGAGCGCGAGTGGTTCGTCGTCGACGCCGAGGGCCAGACCCTCGGGCGTCTTGCGAGCCGCGTCGCCCAGGTGCTGCGCGGCAAGCACAAGCCGATCTTCGCTCCCCACGTCGACGTCGGTGACCACGTCATCGTCGTGAACGCTGCCAGGGTGGCGGTCTCGGGCAACAAGCTCGAGGACAAGAAGTACCACCGCCACTCCGGCTACCCGGGCGGGCTCACCTCCGTCCCGTTCCTCCGCCTCCTGGAGGAGTCGCCGGAGAAGGTCATCGAGCGGGCCGTCCGCGGGATGCTGCCCAAGAACCGGCTCGGCCGGCAGATGATCAACAAGCTCAAGGTCTACGCGGGCCCCGAGCACCCCCACCAGGCTCAGCAGCCCAAGCAGCTGCCGTAGTCCTCAAGCAGCCCGAAGGGCGGTAGGACAACATGAAGGTCCTCAAGCAGCCCGAAGGGCGGTAGGACGGAACAGAGGCAACCATGGCAGACAACATCTACGTCGGCCGCCGCAAGACGGCGGTCGCCCGCGCGCGGATCCGTCGGGGCAGTGGTCAGTTCCTCCTGAACGGGCGTCCGCTCGAGGACTACTTCCGGGTCGAGAAGCACCGCTTCCAGGTGACCGAGCCGTTCGCCGCCGTCGAGCAGGACGGACGGTGGGACGTCATCGCTCGCATCAACGGCGGTGGCATCACCGGCCAGGCCGGGGCGCTGCGGCTCGCGATCGCCCGTGCGCTCGTCGGTGAGGATCCCGAGCTGCGCGGTCCGCTCAAGGCCGCCGGTCTGCTGACGCGTGATGCGCGCAAGGTCGAGCGCAAGAAGTACGGCCTCAAGAAGGCGCGCAAGGCTCCGCAGTACAGCAAGCGGTGACCTCGGCAACCGGCCGTCCTCAAGTAGCCCGGAGGGCGGTAGGACAACAGGGCCGTCCTCAAGTAGCCCGGAGGGCGGTAGGACAGGACACGTTGGGGTAGCTCGCGGTCACACGGAGGCACCGTGGGTCGGTTGTTCGGTACGGACGGCGTTCGCGGTGTCGCGAACGTCGATCTCACCCCCGAGCTCGCGCTCGCTCTGGGTCGTGCGCTCGTGGCGGTCCTCAAGGACGATGAACGACGTCCCAGCGTCGTCATCGGCCGTGATCCGCGCTGGTCCGGTGAGGTGCTCGAAGCGGCGCTCGTTGCCGGCATCACGTCCGCGGGTGGTGACGCCGTCACCGTCGGCGTCCTACCGACTCCCGGCGTCGCCTTCATCACGCCCGCCACCGGGGCAGCCGCCGGGGCAGTCATCAGCGCGTCGCACAACCCCGTCGGTGACAACGGCATCAAGTTCTTCAACCACGAGGGCTTCAAGCTCACCGACGAGCAGGAGGATCGGCTCGAGGGACTGCTGGGACGCGACGACCTGCCCCGGCCGAGGGGGATCGACATCGGTCGCCGCTACAGCGACCACGGGGCGGTCGCCCGCTACGTATCCCACCTCACCGGCGCCGCCGAGACGGACCTGTCGGGCCTGCGCATCGTCGTCGACGGGGCCAACGGGGCGGCGAGCAGCATCGGTCCCCAGGTCTACCGTCAGCTCCGTGCCGACGTCGTGACTATCAACTGCGCCCCGGACGGTGCCAACATCAACCGCGAAGCGGGCTCGACCCATCCCGAGGTCCTGCAGGCAGCGGTGCAGGACTCCGGGGCGGACGTGGGCGTTGCCCACGATGGTGACGCGGACCGCGTCATCGCCGTGACGGGGGACGGCGCGCTCGTCGATGGCGACGTGATCCTCGCCATCCTCGCCCGCCACCGCAAGGAGTCGGGAGCCCTCCGTGAGGACACGGTGGTCACGACGGTGATGACCAACCTCGGCTTCAAGAAGGCCATGCGTGAGCTCGACGTCGAGGTGCTCGAGACCGCTGTCGGTGACCGCTACGTGCTGGAGGCGATGCGCGAACGACGGTTGGTGCTCGGCGGCGAGCAGTCGGGCCACATCATCCAGCTCGACGAGGCGACCACTGGCGATGGTCTGCTGTCCGCGGTCAAGCTGCTGTCCGTCGTCAAGCACAGCGGGCAGGACCTGGACGGTCTCAGCCAGGTCATGACGCGGCTGCCGCAGGTCCTCGTGAACATCGCGGTCAGCGATCGCGGTGCACTCGAGGACGCGGACGACGTGTGGGCAGCGGTCGCGGCCGAGGAGGGCAAGCTCGGCGAGGACGGGCGGGTCCTCGTCCGTCCCTCGGGCACCGAGCCGCTCGTGCGGGTCATGGTCGAGGCTCCCACCGACGAGGACGCGCAGGCGTCAGCCGACCGCATCGCCGCGGTCGTCCGCGAGGTGCTCAACCCGGCGTAGGTACTCAGGAGCGCCGTGTGAACGGTGAACGATGGACAAGGCGACGGGGGGACCGGTCGTGCTTGAGCCGACGCCTCGCTGTCGCGACGCTGCTGTGTCTGCTGCCCGCCGTGCCAGCGAGTGGCAATGAGCAGGTCCGTGTGGAACGGCTGGGTGGCGCGGACCGGTACGAGACCGCGGCGATCGTCGCCCGCGCGACGTTCCCACCGGGTCCTGATCGCAGGTACGACGTCTACGTCGCGCGGGGGGACGTCTTCCCCGACGCCCTGGCTGCGAGCTTCGTCGCTGGCTACTACAACGGGGGTGGGCCACTGCTGCTGACTCCGACGCATGAGCTGCACTCGGCGACGCGCGCAGCCATCGAGGATCTCGCTTGGAGGGTGGCCATCTTGGGCGACGAGATCGCCGTCTCGCACCGGGTCGAGGAGGAGATCCGGGCCATACCCAGCGTCGAGGATGTGTACCGGATCGCGGGGCCGGACCGGTACTGGACCGCCCGGCACATCGTCGGTAAGGCCCCTCAGGATCACAGCACGACGGGGATCGTGGCCACCGGCGCTGACTTCGTCGACGCGCTCGTGGCCGGACCGCTGGCCTACACGCTGGCCATGCCGCTTCTGCTGACCACGCCCGACCGCCTCCACGAAGCCGCCCGCGACGGGCTCGAACAGGAGAGTTCCATCAGCGAGGTCATCGTGGTCGGGGGCCGCGCTGCGGTCTCGGATGTGGTGGTGCGCGAGATCGAGGCCATCTGCCGTGACGACACGGGGTGCATCACGGCCGAGCGGATCGGTGGCGCTACGCGGACCGAGACCGCGACGCTGCTAGCAAACGAGTACCTGGAACGCCTCGGTGAACTGGGTCAGCCGGTCGAACACGTCAACCTCGCGCGGGGCGACGTGTTCGCCGACGCGGCCGCTGGCGCTCCCCACGCCGGCGAGGAAGCCGAACTCGCGCCGATCCTGCTAACCCGTGACCCGAACACGCTCAGCAGCGACACCCGACGGTGGCTCGAGGCGCACCGCGAGACCCTGGAGAGCATCCACGTGTTCGGGACGAGCGACGCGGTGTCCGACGAGGTGGTCGACGAGGCGCGCCAGGCCGCCACGTCACGGTGACTACCCCGCGGTGTTCGCGCCAACCTCACGTCGGTAGATCGGCCGTGCGGGCTTGCGGCGCTCCACCTCACGGAACCCGGCGGCCTCGAACATCGCGGCGACTCCGGTGAAGCTGTCGGCGTTCGACCGTCGCTGCACGTCGGGATCTATCGGGTAGGCCTCCACCCACCGCGCCCCGCCCTCCGCCGCGTGCCGGACCCCCGCGTCCAGCAGGGCGGTGGCGACCCCGGTGCCACGGTGCCGACGGTCCACGTAGAAGCAGTTGACGGACCACACGGTGTCATCGACGGCGTCCTCGGACGTGGGCCCGAGCAGGGGCGACCGCAGCAACCGGCCGAACTGGGGTCGCGGGGCGACGCTCACCCACCCCACGGGCACTCCCTCGAGGTAGCCGAGCAGGCCCGGACGACGGTCTCTGGACACGAGCTCGTGGAACGCCGCCCGGTTGCCGCGGTTGCCGTGGGCTTCGAACTCGCGGCCGCTGAGCCGCCACCACATGCACCAGCAGCCGCTGTACGCCCCGCGGTCCCCGAAGAGTGCGACGAGGTCGTCCCACCGCTCCGGGGTCAGGACCTGGATGTCGAGTTCCACCGGCGTGGCCACGACGCGGGTCACGTCGCGGTCTCGTAGCGGTGCTCGGAGACGGTCAGACGCTCCCCGACGCGGATCATCCAGCTGCCGACGCGGAGCCGGACGCGCTGACGCCGCACCCGGATCGGATGCAGCGGACGGGTGGCGTCGGCGTCCCGGAGCCGGTCCTCATGCTGCAAACGGCTGATCATCTCCGCGGTCACCGGGTGCACCGTTGTCGCCTCCTCGAGCATGTAACCGATGTAGCAGTTGTACTGGTTTCATGCTACCCTGTCAAGAGCGAACGATGGTTACGTCGCCGGCTCATCACGGAGGAGGTGCGAGGTTGGCTTCCCGATCCGCTCCGGACGAGCTCGAGGTCGTGCGCGACTTCATCAACACCTACGACGTGGAGGACGACGAGGAAGCGCTGACCGACCTCGAGGCTGTGGAGGCATGGTTCGTGACGCACGGGTTGGTCGCCGTCTCGGATCGTGCGGGCGAAGCTCAGGTCGTGACGGAGGTCCGGGCGGTCCGGGAGGCCTTCCGTCGTCTCCTGGATCGCGGTCACGGGGGAGGGGAGGACGCCGACGCGTTCGGGGTCCTCACTCACGCCGCCGAACGCACCGGCCTGGCCGTGCGCTTCGAGCCGACGGGCGTGGGCCTGGCGCCGACGGCGGCGGGTCTCCGCGGTGGCCTCGGCGTGCTGCTCGCGCGCGCTTTCGAGGCGATGCGCGACGGATCGTGGGAGCGGCTGAAGCTGTGCGAACGGCACACCTGCCGGTGGGCGTTCTACGACCACTCGCGCAACCGGTCGGGCAAGTGGTGCTCGATGGAGGTGTGCGGCAACCGCACGAAGGTCGAGACGTACCGGGAACGGCACGGCTCGTGAGGCCGTCCGACCTGCCGGCGAGCGTCCGGGTCGACCGCACGGCGACCGTTACCCTCCTCCTGATCGGCCGCCCCTCGGGCGCCACCTCCAGAGAGGACACCCATGTGCGGCATCGTGGGCACCACCGGACGTGAAGATGCGCTCCACGTCCTCATGGAGGGACTGGCGCGTCTGGAGTACCGCGGCTACGACTCGGCTGGCGTCGTGCTCCACCACGACCGTGACCTGCGTGTGGTCAAGCGCGCGGGCAAGCTCGAGAACCTGCGGCGGGCGCTGGACGGGCAGGCCATCGTCTCCACCGTCGGACTCGGCCACACCCGGTGGGCCACGCACGGCGAGCCCAACGACCGCAACGCCCACCCCCACCTCGACGCGTCCGGGCGCGTGGCGGTGATCCACAACGGCATCATCGAGAACTACCAGACGCTGCGCGCCACCTTCGGCCCCGATCATCGCTTCGAGTCCGACACCGACACCGAGGTCGTGGCGCACCTCGTGGCACGGAGCTACGACCAACTCGCGGAGGCCGGGGAACCCGACCTGCTCGAGACCGTCCGTCGCGTGGTGAACCAGCTCGAGGGAGCGTTCGCGCTCTGCGTGACGCACGCCGACCAACCCGGCGTGCTCGTCGTCGCCAAGCGCGAGGCTCCGCTGCTCGTCGCCCACGCCGACGGTGTCGGCTACTGCGCGTCGGACGCCGCAGCGCTCATCGCCCACACGCGCGACGTCGCCGCGCTGCTCGACGACCAGATCGCACGGATCACCCCCGAGGCCGTCGAGGTGATCGACCTGGAGGGGGAGCCGGCGAAGCCGCACGAGTACGAGGTCACCTGGGACCTGTCCGCCGCCGAGAAGCAGGGCTACGCCCACTTCATGCTCAAGGAGATACACGAGCAGCCCGAGGCGGTGCGAGAGACGCTGCGGGAGCGACTCACAGGCGGGTCGTTGCACCTCGACGAGCTGCGCATCGACGCCCACGAGATGGCCGCGGTCGACAAAGTGTTCATCGTCGCGTGCGGGACATCGCTGCACGCCGGCATGGTCGGCAAGCTCGCCATCGAGCACTGGGCCGGGATCCCGGTCGAGGTCGAGGTCGCGAGCGAGTTCCGCTACCGCGACCCCATCCTGAACCCGCACACGCTCGTCATCGCGATCAGCCAGTCGGGAGAGACCGCCGACACGATCGCCGCTGCGGCGCACGCTCGCGATCAGCGCGCCCCGGTCCTCGCGGTCTGCAACGTCGTCGGCTCGACCCTGGCCCGTGAGGCCGACGCCGTGCTCTACACCCACGCCGGCCCCGAGATCGGCGTCGCCGCGACCAAGACGTTCGTCACCCAGATCGTGGGCTGTCTCCTCGTGGGGCTGTTCCTGGCCCAGCAGCGCAACGCCAAGTACCCCTCCGAGTGCGAGGACATCCTGCGCCGGCTCCAGGCCCTGCCCGACCAGGTCCAGCAGGCGCTCGAGAGCGATGCTCAGCTGGCGGAGCTGGCGGAGCGGTACAAGGACACCGGGTACACGATGTTCATCGGCCGGCACGCGGGCCTGCCCATCGCCTACGAGGGCGCGCTGAAGCTCAAGGAGATCAGCTACCTGCACGCCGAGGCGTTCCCGGCCGGCGAGATGAAGCACGGCCCCATCGCCCTGATCGAGGAGGGCAGCCTCGTCGTCGCCGTCGCAACGCAGGGACACGTGCTGTCCAAGATCGTGAGCAACATCCAGGAGGTCAAGGCCCGCGGGGCGCACGTGATCGCCATCGGCACCGAGGGCTCGCTGGCCGAGCTCAAGGAGCACGCCGACCACATCGTCGCGATCCCCGAGGCGAGTCACGAGCTGGCGGTGCCGATCCTGGCGGTCGTGCCGCTGCAGCTGTTCGCCTACCACGTCGCGACGCTGCGGGGCGCGGACGTCGATCAGCCCCGCAACCTCGCCAAGACGGTGACGGTGGAGTGACGGCGGTCCGCGCGACGCCTGCACCGTCCGTTCCTCTGCTCGACGCCGCCGCGGCGCGCCAGGGTGACGAGGCTGCGGTCGCCGGCGGGGCGACGTGGCAAGGCCTCATGGAGCAGGCCGCAGGGCACCTCGCCCGGGGCGTCGTCGCGCTCGCGGGGAGGGCCTACGGCCTCCGCGTCGCCATCCTCGTCGGCAAGGGCAACAACGGCGGTGACGGCTGGGCGGCTGCCCGACGGCTTGCCAGGCTGGGTGGCTGCTCCTGGGTGATCGCCCCGCACGGCACGGACGTCGACACGACCAGCGAGGCGGGCGAGAACCGCGATCGGTTCCTGCACCGTGGCGGTCGGGTCGGCGATCTTTCGGAGCTCGACGCGGCACTCGCTTGGTGCGACGTCGCGGTCGACGCGCTGCTGGGCACCGGGATCTCCGGCTCGCCCCGCGATCCCATCGCTCCTGCCACCGCTGCGCTCCTCGCCGCGCACGACCGCGGTGTGCCGATCGTGGCCTGCGACATCCCGAGCGGGGTCTCGTCCGACGACGGGTCCGCTCCCGAGGGCGCGGTCCGGGCCGACCTCACCGTCACGTTCGGTGGCGTGAAGCGCGGCCTTGTGCTGCACCCGGGTGCCGCCCACGCGGGGCGCGTCGTGGTGGGCGACCTCGGCCCCGGCTACGCCCCGCCCGACGTGTCGTGGGCAGCCCTCACCGCGGCGGGCGCCGCCCCGCCGGTGCTCGCCCCGGCCGCGGACAAGCGCACGCGTGGCCGCGTGCTCGTGGTCGCCGGATCGACGCACATGCCGGGCGCGACCGTGCTGACCGCGCAGGGTGCGGCGGCTGGCGGGGCGGGTCTGGTGACCGTCGCCGCGACGGCGGCAGCCCGTGCGGCCGTCACCGCGCAGGTCCCCGAAGCGATGACGCTGCCGCTGCCGGACGACGGGGGCTGGATCGCGACGGATGCCGCTGGGGCCGTCAGGGAAGCGGCACACGACAGCGACGTGGTCGTCGCGGGACCTGGGCTGGGCCACGGTGAAGGAGCGGCTGCGGTCGTCTCGGCGATCCGGCGAGGAGCGCGGCGCGCCGTCCTCGACGCGGACGCCTTGAACGTGCACCGGGACGACCCCGCCGCGTTGGGCCAGCACGACGGCGACCTCGTACTCACCCCGCACGAGCGCGAGCTGGCGCGTATCGGAGGCGGCACGGATGGCGCCGACGCGTGGGCGAACCGCACCCAGCGGGTACCCGAGCTCGCGGCGCGGTACGGCGCGACCATCGTGGCGAAGGGCCCCGGCACCCTGGTCGCCGCCCCCGACGGGCGGGTCTGGGTGACGCCGACCGGCGGCCCGGCACTCGGTGCGGGCGGCACCGGCGACGTGTTGGCCGGCGTGATCGCCGCCGCCATCGCCACCGCCGACGACGTCCCGCTCGCAGTGGCCCGTGCCTGCTGGTGGCACGGCCTGGCCGGTGAGCTCGCCGGCGCTCGTGCGGCCCAACGCCCGAGCAGCTCGGCGATCCTGGCCTCGGTGCCTGCCGCGCTCGCCCGAACCGCCGAGCTGGCATGCAACGATCCCGGGTGGCCGCTGGAAGGTCGTCGCCGGTGACCTCGGATCAGCACCGTCCGACCCGCGCCGTGGTCGACCTCGCGGCGATCCGGCACAACGTCACGGTGCTGCGTGACATCGCTGCTCCTGCCGAGGTCTGCGCGGTGGTCAAGGCCGACGGGTACGGGCACGGCGCTGCCGTCGTGGCCACCGCCGCGGTCGACGCCGGGGCCACGTGGCTGGCGGTCGCGCTGGTGGAGGAGGGCCAGGCGCTGCGCGCTGCGGGCATCGATGCGCCCATCCTCGTCCTCGCCGAGCCGCCGGCGTCGAGCTTCGGCGCGGCGATCGCTGCCGACCTGGCCATCACCATCTACACACCAGAGCGCGTCGAGCAGCTCGACCACGCGGCGCGAGACGCTGGAACCCGCGCCCGCGCCCACCTCAAGGTCGACACCGGGATGCACCGGGTCGGCGTCCCACGCGGCGACTGGGACGCGATCCTCGCCGCTCGGCCCGGATGGTCCCACGTGGAGGTCGAGGCCGTCTGGACGCACCTGGCCTGTGCCGACGAGCCCGGCAACCCCGTCACCGACGAGCAGCTCGATCGCTTCGACGAGTTCCTGACCCGAGCCGCCGCGACGGGCCTGCGCCCCGCCATCACCCACGCCGCCAACTCCGCCGGGGCGCTCATCCACCCCCGCGCGCGACGCGACCTCGTCCGCGCCGGCATCGCCGCGTACGGGCTGTCCCCGAGCGACGCGGTCGCGGCGGCCGACCACGAGCTGCGACCCGCCCTCGAGCTGATCACCGAGGTGAGCTTCGTCAAGCGCATCCCGGCAGGCAGCGCGGTGTCCTACGGCCACACCTGGGCCGCCCCGGACGAGGGTTGGCTGGCGACGCTACCCATCGGCTACGCCGACGGCGTGCCGCGGCTGCTGTCGAACCGCGCCGCCGTGATCCTCCGCGGGCGTCGCCGCCCCATCGTGGGCACCGTGTGCATGGATCAACTGCTCGTCTGGTGCGGTGACGACCGACCTGACGAGGGCGACGAGGTCGTGCTGCTCGGCCGCCGCGGGGACGAGGCGGTCACGGCGGAGGAGTGGGCCGGCCTCGTGGGAACCATCACCTACGAGATCGTCTGCGGCCTCGGGGCGAGGGTGCCGCGCGAGTACCGGGACAGCGATGGCTGACCCACGCCCGCTGGCGATCCCGGTGCTGACCGCAGCCCTCGGCGCGCTCGTCGGCTACGGGGCGGAACGGCGGTGGCTGCGGCCACGGCTCGCGGCGACACGGGGAGCCGGGCTCGACACCGTCCCCGAGGGCGAACGCTCCACCGTGCACGGACCCGACGGCGTCGAACTCTCGGTCGAGGCCTTCGGGCCCGACACCACCGCGCCGACCATCGTGTTCGCCCACGGGTGGACGATGACGCGCCGAGCGTGGATCGAACAGGTCCGGGGACTGCGCGAGCGCTACCGGCTCGTCACCTACGACCAACCCGGCCACGGCCGCAGCAGCGGGCCCGAAGGCGACTACAGCTTCGATCTCCTCGGCGACGCGCTCGCCGCGGTGGCGGCTGGCACGGACGACCACGACCTCGTGCTCGTCGGTCACTCCCTCGGCGGCATGACCGTGCTGAACGCCCTGCGACGGCACCCCGAGCTCGCCCGCCGCGTGCGCTCGGTGATCCTGTCCTCGACCGCCTCCAGCGCCGCCGTGGAGGCTGGCCTGGGCTTCGGGTTGCTCCAGCTGGCGCGGTTCGAGCGGCTCATCGCTGGCTTCGCGACGCGCTATGGGCAGCGCACGATCACGCTCTCGCGGCGGGTCTACCGTGCGAGCAGCGACCTGTCGTACCTGTTGGTGCGGTCCATCGGTCTCTGTGCCGCGGCGGCACCTCACCACGTCGACCTGACCGAACAGCTGCTCCTCGACAGCAACCCCGAGGCGTTCCTCGGCTTCGCAGCCCGGGTGCTCGGCATGGACGAGGACGAGGCGCTGGCGTGCCTGCAGGTCCCGACCTGGGTCGTTGTCGGCGACCGCGACCGGGTCACCCCAGGCGGGTACGCACGACGCATGGCGGCCGCCTGTCCCCACGCCGAACTCGTGGAGCTGCCCGGGGTGGGCCACATGGTGCCGCTCGAGGCTGCCGACGCGTTCAACGCGCTGGTGGAACGCGCGGCGAGAGAGGCGGCCTGATGGCGCTGGGACTGGACGATCTGCGTGTGGGGGTGTGGACCTCACCCCACGCCCCGACCGGCACCACGGTCTTGCTCCCTCCAGAGGGCAGCCTCGGGGCGATGGCCGTGCGGGGCGCCTCGCCGGGGACGCGGGAGGCGATGGCGCTCGGGCCCAACGGCAAGCTCACCACCATCCACGCCGCCGTCCTCAGCGGCGGGTCGGCGTTCGGGCTCGCGACCGCGGACGGGGTCGTGTCGTGGCTGGCCGCTCGCGGCATCGGCTACGACATCGGCGTCGCGAGGGTTCCGATCGTCGGCGCCGCGATCATCCTCGATCAGGGGATCGCCTTCCCCGAGCACCGGCCCGATGCCGCTGCAGGGGTTGCTGCCTGTGACGCCGCGAGTGCCGACGACCCTCCTGAGGGCGCGGTCGGGGCGGGGACCGGCGCGACCGTCGCCAAGACCGGCGGCCTCGAGCACTGCTGGCGCGGAGGACAGGGGTGGGCGGTGCGCGCATCAGGCGAGGTCGTCGTCGGGGCGCTCGTGATCAACAACGCGGTCGGCGAGGTCATCGCCGAGGACGGCCAGGTCCTCGCTGCCAGCCGCGCTCCGGCGGACGTGGTCCGTTTCCCGGAGGCGCTGCCGTTCGAGGTGGCGCGCGAGAACGGCCCCACCGCCAGCACCGTGATCGGTGCCATCGTGACCAACGCCCGGCTCGACAAGCTCGGGGCGTACCGCGTCGCCGACCTCGGCCACTCCGGGATCGTGCGCGCCGTCCGCCCCGCCCACACCCAGTACGACGGGGACGCGCTGTTCTGCCTCGCCACCCAGCGTGTCGAGACCCACGTCGACCTCGTCGCCGCGCTCGCGGCGGACGCGGTGGCCGAGGCCGCCCGGCATGGCCCCCTCGCCGCACACGGTGCAGCGGACATCCCGGGCCTCGCCGACGCGCGGTGACCGGCCAGCGGGTCACGGCCTCCGCTGCATCCCGGTACCCTTCCGGTCCGTCCCGGCGCTCGTCGTCGGACGCTTCCAGCTGCTGCGGCGTGGCCCTGAGCGGCGTGGCTCGAGCGGGATGCTGACCGGCTGCTGACGACCTCTCCGGACGGATCCGCACGAACGATCGCGTACCACAGGAGCCCAGTCCCGTGTCCGACTCCTCCCGCCGCCTCTCCGCTGCCGGTACCGGCGCCCCGTGGCTCGAGCCGCGACGGACGTGGCGTGAGCTCGAACGCGACGCAGCGTCCTGCACCGGGTGTGCCCTCCACGGCGATCGCACCAAGGTCGTGTTCGGCGCGGGTGATCCCGAGGCGGACCTGCTGATCATCGGCGAGGCGCCGGGCCGCCCCGACGACCTGCAGGGCAAGCCCTACCTCGGCGCGCTGGGCAACCTGCTCGACAGCCTGTTGAGCGAGGTCGGCTACGCGCGGGATCAGGTCTACGTGACCACGGCGGTCAAGTGCCATCCGAGTGGCAACCGATCGGCGAACCCCGAGCAGCTGCGTGCGTGCGTCCCGTACCTGCTCGAGCAGATCGGCCACCTCCGGCCGTGCGTGATCCTGACGCTCGGTGAGCCCGTGACGCGGCTGCTGTTGCGCCGCGACATCCCTCTGTCGCAGGTCGCCGGCTACCGCCTCGACGTGTTCGAGACCACCCTCATCCCCACGTTCTCGCTGAACGACGCCCTGCGCGGCAGCCAGCCCGCCCTGAACGGTCTGCGGCGCGACTTCCACGCCGCGCGTGCCGTGATCGACGGCGAGCTGCCGGGCGGGGCGGAGACGGCGGCCCTGGCCCGCGAGCAGCTGGCGGGGCGCGACAGCTGATGTGCCGCCTGTCGTGTGTGACCTCGGGTCCCGACGACACGCGCTCACTCGGTGAGGCGGTCGCGGCTCAGCTCCGACCCGGCGATGTGGTCTCGTTGAGCGGTGAGCTCGGGGCGGGCAAGACGTGCTTCGTCCAGGGCGCCGCGCGCGGTCTGGGCGTCACCGGGCGTGTGACGTCGCCGACTTTCACGTTGGTGCGGCCCTACGAGGGGGACGTCGGCGTCGTGCACGTCGACGTCTACCGGCTCAACCAACTGCACGAGTTCGAGGATCTGAGCGACGACGTCCTCGATCCCGAACGGGTCACCTTCGTCGAGTGGGGCGATGCGGTCGCGCGGCTGCTCCCACCCGACCGTCTGGAGGTCGAGCTCCAGTGGCTCGACGACGATGCTGAGCGTGCCGTGGCCTTCCGCTGCCACGGATCGTGGAGTACGCGACAGGCGAGCCTCGCCGACTCCCTCGCGCCATGGTTGCAGGCGGAGGGCTAGGTGCTCATCCTCGGGATCGAGACGTCGACGCCGCGGTCCTCGGTGGCGCTCACCTCGCGTGACCGGGTCGTGGCGTCCGCCGCGCTCGGCGTCAGCCGGCGACACGGCGAGTTCATCGCCCCGGCGATCCGCTTCTGCCTCGAGCAGTCCGGTTCCACGATTGCGGACCTCACCGGCGTGGCGGTCGGCCTCGGCCCCGGCCTCTACACGGGTCTGCGTGTCGGCATCGTCATGGCCCAGACGATCGCGCGGGTCCGCGGCCTGCCCGCCGTCGGGCTGTCCGGTCTCGATGTGCTCGCGTTCCGCCACCGCCACACCCGCCGGCTGCTGTGCGTCGCGCTCGACGCGCGGCGCGGCGAGGCGTTCTGGGCCTTCTACCGCTGCTCACCCGGCGGCGTGCAGCGCGCGAGCGACCTGCGCGTCGGGTCGCCACGCAAGCTCACCGGCGAGATCGAGGCGGCGGGCGAGGAGGTGCTCGTCGTCGGCGACGCGGGCGAGCTCTACCGCGACGAGCTGCTCGGGGTCGATGCCGAGCTCGCGGGCACCGAGACCTCACGCCCCGAGGCCGCCGATCTGACGATCCTCGCTCGTCCCAGGTTCGAGCGCGAGGAGACCTCGCGCCCCGAGGAGCTGCGCCCGATCTACCTGCGACAGGTCGACGCCAAGGTCGGGTGGGATACCCGCGGCAGGTTCCAGGGTGGGGTCGTCGCGTGACCACACGTCTCGCGACGCTCGGGGCACGCCACCTCGACGACGTCGTGGCGCTCGAGGCGTTCGCCCGCGATCGCCCTTGGTCCGTGCGGACCTTCGCGGAGGAGCTCGTCCGCGACGACCGCTGCTACGTAGGTGCGTGGGAGGGTGACCGGCTGGTGGGGTTCGGGGGGCTGCATATCGGTCCCGACGAGGCGGACGTGCTCACCCTCGTCGTCGCCCCCGAACAGCGACGCCGCGGCATCGGTCGGCTGCTCGTCGAGCGTCTCGCCGACGAGGCGGTCACGCGGGGTGCGACCTCGCTGATCCTCGAGGTCGCCGCGACCAACCACGCCGCCGAGGCGTTGTACCGGTCGGTCGGGTTCACCGACGTCGGCCGCCGCCCTGGGTACTACCCGGACGGCGGTGACGCGGTCATGTTGTGCCACTGCCTCGCTGCTCGAGCACCGGTCCTGCAGCGGAGGGTGGCCCGCGCCGCAGGTAACGTGACCCGGATGTAGGAGCGACGCGTGCTGGTCCTGGGTATCGAGACGTCCTGCGACGAGACCGCCATCGGTCTGGTCGAGGACCGCTTCCAGATGCGCTCGAACGTCATCGCGTCGCAGATCGACCTGCACGCCCCGTACGGGGGCGTGGTCCCCGAGGTCGCGGCCCGGGCCCATCTCGAGCTGCTGCTGCCCACGCTCGACCGCGCGCTCGTCGAGGCGGGGGCGCGATTCGACGACGTCGACGCCATCGCGGTCACGTCGGGACCGGGACTCGCCGGAGCTCTCCTTGTCGGGGTATCCGCGGCCAAGGGCCTCGCCCTCGCGGCCGATCTGCCGCTCGTCGGCGTCAACCACCTCGAGGCCCACGTCGTTGCGGCCCAGCTCGAGTACGGCGAGCTGGCCTGGCCGGTGCTGGCGCTCGTGGTCAGCGGCGGCCACACCAGCCTCGTCGTCGTCGACGCGAGCGGGTTCCGGCAACTGGGCGCGACGATCGACGACGCCGCGGGGGAGGCGTTCGACAAGATCGCCCGGTTCCTCGGCCTGGGCTACCCGGGCGGTCCTGAGATCGACCGGCTGGCGACGCGTGGCGATCCCGACGCCATCCCCTTCCCGCGTCCCCTCCGCGGCGACGGCACCTACGACTTCTCTCTGTCGGGCCTCAAGACCGCCGTGATCCGCTACCTGCGAGACCTGGAGTCGCGGGGCGAGGAGCCCGACCTCGCCGACGTCGCCGCGTCGTTCCAGGAGTCGATCGTGGACGTGCAGGTCGAGAAGACCATCGCCGCCGCGGGTGCGGAGGGGATCGAGCAGGTGGTCATCGCCGGCGGAGTCGCGGCCAATACGCGTCTGCGGGAACGCATGGCGACGATCTGCGAGGAGCACGACCTGCGCCTGCTCGCACCCAGCATCCCGCTGTGCACCGACAACGGCGCGATGGTCGCCGCGCTCGGGGCGAACCTGCTGGTGGCCGGTGACCGCTCGCCTCTCGAGCTCGGTGTCGACCCCAACCTCCGTCTCGGCTCGTGAGCGCCGTCCCGCGCCTGCGGACCCCTCGACCCACGCGCTGGTCGAGGCTGCGGCCCGAGGACGTGGGTGACGCGGTCGAACGCCTCACCAGCTGGCCGTGCGAGGTCGGTGGCGCCACGCGCTACATGTTCGCCCTGGCCGCACTCGAGCGGTTCGGTGCCGACGTGGCACGGGTCGCCCGTCGCGGGGCTGCGTGGTCGTGCTGTGTCGTGCTCCCCGGCAAGGTCGTGGTGCCCTGCGGCGACCCCGAGGTGCTCGCGTCGGCCCGCAGCCCGGTGCGACGGTGGCGGCTCGTGGTCAGCGATGCCGCCGCCGTCGACGCCATGATCGGGGCGGCCGACCGTGATCCCGGGGTGCGGGTGCACCACCAGAGGCTGCTCCAGGTCGATCCGGAGCGCGTGCCCGACGCGACGAGCCTGCCGAACCCGGGTCTGCGTCGTGCCACGCTCGTCGATCTGGATGCGCTCGCCGCGCTGGCCGTCGATCTGCACGTCGACGATGGCTTCGGACCCGACCCTGGTCCCTCCGGCTTCCGCGGGTACGCCGCCCGGATCGAGGAGTCCATCAAGCGCGGCGTGGTCTGGTGCGTGGGTCCCCACGGTCGGCCGGTCGCGAAGGTGGAGCGGTCCGTGTCCTCCGACCGCTACGGGGTCCAGCTGTCGGGCATCGTCGTGTCCCGCGAGGTCCGCGGCCAGCACCTCGGACGGGCGGCCGTGGCCGCTGCGGTCCGGGCCGCCTTGGCCGAGGGGGAAGCGGGACGGGTCGTCTCGCTCCACGTGCGCGCGGCCAACACCTCGGCGCTACGCGCCTACGAGGCTGCGGGCTTCGTCGACCGCGAGGAGTGGCGCCTCGCCGTCCGGCCGTAGCGCGCCAGGGGTAGCTCAGCCGTTGATGAGGACGTCCTCGTCGCGGAGCTGGTCGATCAGGGCGCTCGGTTCGACGTCGCACACGGCGGACAGCGCCCGCACGTCGTCCTGGCGCAGGGTCAGCACACGCCCGTTGTAGTCACCGCGCTCGAGCTGGATCCGGCGCGTGTAGCGGTTGATCAGGCCGAGGTCCTCCCGGCCCGACGCGGCGTGCTCGAGCCGGGTCAGGTCGAGGACGGTGCGGGGCAGACCGGCCTCGGAGTCCGGTGGGGCGGCGTGGGTGGGGCGCGGCAGCAGCTCGCTCAGCGGCACGCCGTAGAACCGTGCCAGCTCGGCGAGCTTGGCGATGGACACGGCGCGGTCCCCCCGCTCGTAGGAACCCACGACCACCGCCTTCCAGGCGCCGCCGGTGCGGGTCTCGATGTCCTGCAAGGTCAGGTCCTGCTGCTGGCGGATGGCGCGCAGGCGCTCACCGAGCTCCTGCTGGTACGTCGAGGATGCCAACGCTGCTCCTCCGGACGGACGATGACACCACCACTGGGTGTAGCACCCCTGGGGAGGGCCAGCAACCAGGCACTCCGGACGTGTCGTGTGCGTTCAGCGCACGTCGACTACAGGTGAACGCGCGGGTTTGCACTCGACCCTGACGAGTGCTAGCTTCTGGCACTACAGGGTGGAGAGTGCCAACGCGGGGTTCCCGCACCGGGCCGTCGGCTCGGAGGGACCGCGAGGACCGCGCTCGCCGAGGGAACCGGGCCGATCGCTGGCCCCGAGGACCTCGCCACCCTCGTAACCCGACCACCGTCCCTGCCCCGCCGGGGACACGACGCTAGGGAGGATGCACGTTGACCACCGACACGAAGGTCCGCATCAAGCCCCTCGAGGACCGGGTCGTGGTGACGCTGGACGAGTCGGAGGAGACCACCTCCTCCGGTCTGGTGATCCCCGACACCGCGAAGGAGAAGCCGCAGCAGGGAACGATCGTGGCCGTCGGCCCGGGCAAGCGTTCGGAGCAGACCGGCGACCTCGTCCCCCTCGACATCAGCGAGGGCGACACCGTCCTCTTCAGCAAGTACGGCGGCACCGAGGTCAAGGTCGACGGGCAGGAGTACCTGATCCTGTCGGCCCGCGACGTCCTCGCCGTCATCGGCTGACCCAACCCACCACGTTCTGCCAGGAGGCAACACACCCATGGCGAAGCAACTCGCGTACTCCGAAGAAGCCCGCCGCCGTCTCGAGCACGGCGTCAACAAGCTGGCCGACGCGGTCAAGGTGACGCTGGGCCCCAAGGGCCGCAACGTCGTCATCGACAAGAAGTGGGGCGCGCCCACCATCACCAAGGATGGTGTGACCGTCGCCCGCGAGATCGAGCTCGAGGAGCCCTACGAGAACATGGGCGCCCAGCTCGCGAAGGAAGTCGCGACCAAGACCAACGACGTTGCCGGTGACGGCACCACGACGGCGACGGTCCTGGCGCAGGCCATGGTCCGCGAGGGCATGCGCAACGTGGCTGCCGGCGCGAACCCGATGCTGCTCAAGCGCGGTATCGACGCCGCCGTCGAGCGTGTCGTCGAGGAGATCGCGAGCCAGGCTCGCGAGATCGAGACCCAGGACGAGATCGCGAACGTCGCGGCCATCTCCGCCAACAACGACACCGATATCGGCAAGATCATCGCCGACGCGATGGACAAGGTCGGCAAGGACGGGGTCATCACGGTCGAGGAGTCCCAGACGTTCGGCATGGAGCTCGACTTCGTCGAGGGCATGCAGTTCGACAAGGGCTACATCTCGCCGTACTTCGTGACCGATCCCGAGCGCATGGAGGTCGTGTTCGAGGACCCCTACGTCCTCATCGCGAACCAGAAGGTCTCGGCCGTCCACGACCTGCTGCCCATCCTCGAGAAGGTCATGCAGTCGGGTCGTCCGCTGATCGTGGTCTCCGAGGACGTCGAGGGCGAGGCCCTGGCGACCATGGTCGTCAACAAGATCCGCGGCACCTTCCAGTCGGCGGCGGTCAAGGCACCCGGGTTCGGTGAGCGCCGCAAGGCGATGCTGCAGGACATCTCGATCCTGACCGGTGGCCAGGTCATCAGCGAGGAGGTCGGGCTCAAGCTCGAGAACACCACGCTGGACCTGCTGGGCCGTGCCCGCAAGGTCGTCATCACCAAGGACAACACGACGATCGTCGAGGGCGCCGGGTCCGACGAGGACATCAAGGGCCGCATCGCCCAGATCAAGGCCGAGATCGAGAACACCGACTCGGACTGGGACCGCGAGAAGCTCCAGGAGCGCCTCGCGAAGCTGTCCGGAGGCGTCGCCGTGGTTAAGGTCGGCGCGGCCACCGAGACCGAGCTCAAGGAGGTCAAGCACCGCATCGAGGACGCCCTGTCGGCGACCCGTGCGGCGGTCGAGGAGGGCATCGTCGCCGGTGGCGGCAGCTCCCTGATCCAGGCCGAGAAGGCGCTCGACAAGCTCGAACTCGACGGTGACCAGGCGACCGGCGCCAACATCGTCCGTCGCGCCCTGTCCTCCCCGCTGTACTGGATCGCGGCGAACGCGGGCCTCGAGGGCTCGGTCGTGGTCGAGAAGGTGCGCGGTCTCGAGGCCAGCCACGGTCTCAACGCCCTGACTGGCGAGTACGGCGACCTGATCAAGGCCGGGATCATCGACCCCGCCAAGGTCACGCGCTCGGCGCTGCAGAACGCCGCGTCGATCGCCGGTCTGCTGCTCACCACCGAGGCGCTCGTGGCCGACAAGCCCGAGCCCGCCGACAACGGCGCCGGTGGTGGCGGTCACGACCACGGCATGGGCGGCATGGACTTCTAAGTACGAGGTGCCCACCCACCCGCGAGGCCCCGCTCCGGCGGGGCCTCGCTGCGTCGCACCTGTCCTTGCGCGTCTGAGCCGGGGCTTACGCTCCCCGCGTGGCAGAGACCAAGACCCCGCCCGTGCCGCCCGCCGAACTGGTCGACGGGCTCTCCCTGCCCTCCTGGCGCACCTCCGAGACCATCGGTGCCGCCGAGGAGCAGTGGCGCAACGGCCTGCTGTGGGCGTACGCGGGCCGCTACGACCGTGCCTGGGCGTGGTGGGACCGCATCACCGACCCCGCCTACGCCGCACGGATACGCGCGGCACGCGCACAGACCCTGCGCGACCTCGCCCTGCACGAACGGGCCGAGGCCGAGGATCGCGCCGGGCTCGCGGTCGCGGCGCGGCAGGAGGACCGTGCGGGTCTGCTGATCGGCTTCGTGGCGGACGCCATCGGGCTGGGCAACGGCCCCGAGGCTCGTCATCGCTTCCGACAGGCCAGCCGTGAGTTAGCGCTGCTGGGCGAGAGCGTCGATGCCGAGATCGAGCGCATCCGCTTCGGCTGGGTCGCGGCCGAGATCCAGCTGCTCACCGGCGAGGGCGCCACGCTGTCGATGCTCCCCAGCTTCAGCGACGACCGCGAACAGGTGATGATCCCCGAACGCTACGAGGTCGGGGGCGAGTACCACCTCGCCAAGGGCCTGCTGTTCGCCGGCGTCCTCACCCGCGACGTCGAGCTGCTCGAGGAGGCCGCGGTCCGCGCCCCGCCGGGCCTCGCCTGGGCCGTCCACCTCGCCCGGGAATCGATGGGGGTCGAAGGTGCGCTGGCGGAGGCTCGGGCGGCGTGGAAGGAGGTCGTGCCGCCGCCGCGCCACGCTCCCGAGGCGGGGCGGACGTCGACCGCTCTGCGTCTCGCCCGCTGACTCGCCTCAGCGCAGGTCGCTGGGCTCGTCCAGACGGGAGCCGTCGTCGGCGTAGCGGTACACGCCCCGCCCCACCTTCCGCCCGAGGCGGCCAGCAGCGACCAGGTTGCGGTGCACGGTCGTGGGGCGGAACCGTTCTCCCAGCGTGTCGGCCAGGTGCTCGAGCACCGCGAGGCGGACGTCGAGGCCCACCAGGTCGGCCATCTCCAGAGGCCCCATGGGGTGATTGAGCCCGAGCCGCGCGGCGCGATCGATGTCCTCGGGGCGTGCGACCCCCTCCTCCAGCATGCGGAAGCCCTCGTTGCCGATGAGCGCGTTCAGACGTGACGTCGCGAAGCCGGGGACGTCCTCGACCCGCACGGTCTGCTTGCCCATCCGCTGAGCGGAGGCTTCGGCTGCGTCCATGGTGTCCGTACTGGTCTGCAGACCGCGGATCAGCTCGCACAGCTTCATCTTCGGCACCGGGTTGAAGAAGTGCATGCCGACGCCACGTGAGGGGTCCTCCAGCGCCGCCACGATCTCGGTGATCGACAGGGCGCTGGTGTTGGTGGCGATCACGGCGTGGTCGGCAGCCGTGGACTCGGCGACGCGGAACACCTCGTGCTTGACGTCGATGCGCTCCACCACCGCTTCGATGACGAGGCTCGCACCCTCGCAGGCCGTCGCGATGTCCGTGGTCGTCGTCACGCGGTCGGGCACCGCCGCGGCGTGCTCCGTGGTCACCTTCCCCCGGTCGACACCCGCCTCGAGATCACGCTCGATCGTGCGACGTGCCTGGTCGAGCTGGTCCTGTGACACGTCCGCGAGCCGGACCTCGGCGTCCGCGACCGCCGCGACGTACGCGATGCCGCGCCCCATCGCGCCGGCGCCGACGATCGCCACCGGGCCGGGCCAGGTGGTGGTGGTCATGCCTCCCCCCTGGAGGAGGGAGGGGCCGGCGTTGCCGGCCTGGGGGGTGAGGCCTGATGTGTCATGCCTCCCCCCTGGAGGGGGGAGGGGCCGGCGTTGCCGGCCTGGGGGGTGAGGCCTGATGTGTCATCCCCGCTCCTGTTCCGTCGCCTCGGAGTCAGCGTAGGCGTGACGTCGGCGACGCCGAGCGGTGATGACGAGCGCCGTCGAGGCCAACAGCAGCAGGCCCAGCGCGACGGCGAGCGAGACCCCGCGCTGCCACAGCCACACGGTCGTGGTGAGCTCGACCGCGGCGTCGGCGATGTCGAGGGCGGCATCCACGCGGTACCCACCGGGGAGCGCCGGAACGTCGAACGGCTGGCGGATCGTGCGAGGTACGCCGGGCAACACGACCGTCGGCCCGAGCGTGACGTCCACCGCGCGGGTACGCAGCCACGACGTGACCGCGAACCGAGCCGAGGAGACCACCGCTCCTGCCGGCGCGTCCAGGGTGACCTCCACGGCCGCGGTGTCGGCACCGGACGGCACCTCGATGTGCGCTCCGACGTCGTCGGATCCGGTCGCGACTCGCACGATCACGGTCGCCGCCACCTCGACCGCAGGCTCGGTGGCGACGCTCGTAGCCACCACCTGTGCCACGTACCCGCCCGACGCGGTCGCAGGCGGCACCCTCACCGCGAGCGGCAACAGGGCGCGCTCGCCGGGTCCCAGGTGGAGGGTCGCCGTGGGGAGCTGCAGCCACCGTCCGGCCGAGGGAAGCGCCCCGGCGTCGGCAGGCCGTGGGGCCCCGGCCGCATCCGCCGCGACGTCCCTCACCGTCAGCGCCAGCTCGAGCCGGAGGTCCCCACCGTTCTCCACATCGAGGTCGAGTCGGCGACTCCGCTGGGGCCCGAGGTCGACCACGGCGCCAACGGGTGAGATGCGCAGCTCACCGTGCAGCCCACCGTCGTCGTCGACGGCGGCGGGCCCGGGGACCGCCACGCTCGGGGCGGCCATGGACATCGACAACAGCATGACGGCGAGCGCGACGGCGCAGCATCGGAACACCGCGCGAGCGTAGACCCCACCTACGCTGGGCCCGTGCTCACCGATCGTCGCCCGGCCGCCCTCCTCCTCGTGGTCCTCGCGCTCACCGCGTGCAGTGACCAGGCCGGCTCGGACTCGGACGGCGGCCCCTCCGCGGAGCGCGTCGCCGCGGTCGCGGCCGCGCGCCAGCAACTCGGACCGCCGGCGGCCGAGCTCGCCTCGGCGGTGACGACCATCGGCAGCAGCCTGCTCGAGGTCTACGCCGACGGCGACGACCCGAACGAGCGACTGGCGGCGATCGATGGGATCCGTGCGGAGCTCCTGCCCCGCTTGCGTGAGGAGATCGACGGCGCTCGTGACGTCGATCTCACCGCCGACCCATCCCAGACGGAGGCGATCACGGCCGCCTGGGATGTCCTGATCTCGAACGCCGCCGGCGTCCCGGGTGCCGTGCAGGACGATCTCGACCACCTCGAGCGCCTGCTCGAGGCTGAGGTGGCGCTGTTGGAGCTCGCTGAGACGTGGCAGGAGTCGGGCTCGCGCAACGAGCAGATCGCACGCCTCGAGGCCACGGCTGCGGCGGCAGCCGACCTCGAGACGTCGCTGACACAGCTGCAACAACGGACGGAGTGTTCACGCGCCATCGCGCATCGGTTGGCTGCAGCCCGCCACGTGAGCGCGGCCTCCACCGAGCTGCGCGACCTCGTCGCCTCGCAACGGGGCAACGAGTTCGACCAGCGACGAGCCGAGCTCGCACAGGATCCGCTCGGCCTCGGAGCCAGCCTGGCGGACCTCGACGGCGACGACGTGTCGTGCTGGGAGGACGAGTTGCCCACCTCGGTCGCGGTCGGGGCCGTCCTCTCCGCGGTCGATCGCCTCGAGGCGGCGCTCAACCCGCCCGACGTGACCGATGGGAGCTGACGTCACGGTTCCGTGGGGGCAGCCGGCCCTCTCGGTACGCTCGACCTGCTCGGAACCGGCAGCGCCACGCCGAGCCGGAGTCCCTGACTGGGTGGCTGACCGGGTGGCTGACCCAGTGGCTGACCGAGCGACTGAGCGGAGATGGACGAGGCTGTCATCGACGACGTGACCACGCCCTCGACGCTGCGCGCGGACCTGCCATCGTGGGGCGCGGAGCTCGTGCAGATCCTCCGTGCGCGTCGGGGTGTGCTCGTGGCGACCGCCATCGCGCTGAGCCTCCTCGGTGTGCTGGTCACGCTCATCGCCCCGGGACTGCTTCCGCCCGAACCGCTCGTCGGGGCTGCCGTCGGGATCGCGGCAGTGCTGCTCGCGACCGCTGCCGCCGTGGCCGTCGATGCCGGTGACAGCTACGTTCGCGGGCCGCGTCACGTCCGCGCGACGGGCGCGGTCCTCGCAGGCTGGGTCCCGCCGCCGGGTGGCCCACAGGCGCTCGGGTCGCTCGTCCGCGACCTGAACCGCGCCTACGCGGCGCACGGTGGTCAACGGGTCTGGTTCGTCCCCACCACGGATGCAGCCGTCGACGTCGTCATCACCGCCGACGCGTTGGCGACCGGTCTGTGTCAGGTCGGGCGCCGGGTCCTGCTCGTGGATCTGGTCTCGACCGCCGAGGAGGCCGGTATCAGCGACGTGGTGCGGGGCGTCCACTCGCTGGGCGAGGTGGTGCGGTTCGACCCCGAGCTGTTGCTGGCCCGCGTCGGGACCGGTGCCGAGCCCGAGACCGCTCTGCAGCACGTGTCGGCGGTGATCGATCGTGCGCCCGGTGACGTCGACGTCCTCATCGTGGCGCTCCCCGCCGTCGATCGTCCCGGCGTGCTCGCCGCCGTGGCGGGGGCGCAGGAGACCTACCTGCTCGCCCGAGCAGGGACCACGGGGCGCGTCGAGCTGCTCGCCGGACTCGAGGCGCTCGAGTCGTCGGGTACCGAGGTATCGGTCGTGCTTCTCGACGATGCGGCACCAGCGGCTCCCCTCCCGGTCCCACGGTCCTCGGCGGCGGGGCCGGACGCCGTGACGACGGCCTACGCCCAGGAGGGGGAGCTCGATCACGTCCCCTCCTCGGGAGCGTCGGTCGAGATCGCGCCGGCGCCCGTGACTGGTGAGGCGGACGTGGTGGTACCGGACGTCCCCGCCGCTCCCGGCGCACCCACCGCGGACGAGGGCGTCGTGGAGCCGGAACCGGCGAGCCCACCCGAGGGCCCCCCGCGGTCGACCGGGGCCGATGCCCTGTTGGAGCTGGACGCGGCGCCCGCCCCCGCGGATCGGTTCCGGACCGCGGTGGCGCTGGAGGCGCTCGCACAGGACCACTGGCGCCCCGACACCGAGCGCCACCACGACGGAACCTAGGGCACCTTGGTGGCCTAGGCGCGCTACCCGCGAACCGAGGGCTTCCCTGTCCCGCATCCGCATCGGCCTGCTCGCGATCCCGGTTGTGATCGCCTTCGCGGCCTGCTCGGACGACGGAGGCGAGCACCGTTGGCGTGACGCGCGCATCACCGCTCCGGACGGTTGGGTGGTCCACGAGGAGGCGGCGACCCACTTCGCCCTCACCGACGCCCCGCTGGGTACCGGCGAGGAACCAGGCCCCGGAGTCGTCGGGGCGTTCTTCACCTACGAGCCCTCGACGACGCCCGATGACTGGCGTGAGCTTGCGTCGGATCAGGGCTGGGCGATCCTCGAGGATGAGGCCATCGAGGTCGGCGGGGTCCCCGCCACGCGGCTCGTCATCGACCAGTCCGAGCAGCAGGTGCCGACCCGGGAGATGGTGGTGGTGATCCCTTCCAAGGGGATCGTGGTGCTCTTCCAGCCGACGCCGACGGTGGACCAGACGGACGGGGTCGAGCGTTTCGAACGCTGGCGAGCCACCTTCGACACGATCCTGTCGGACCTGAGGTTCGGGGCGCCGGTTCGTGACGGAGCGCTCGCGCGGGGGGGCGAGCGGTAGCGTGGCCGCGTTCCGTGGGAGGTGGGACGTTGGCCCGGCGTCGACCAGAGCGCGTGGGGTTCGACCTGCTGCGCCAGCTCGCCCTCGGTCTGTCCACGTACCGTCTCTACCCCGGTGAGGTCGAGCAACCGGCGTTCGTAGCCGCGAGCGAGCGGATCCGTGAAGCGGCCGAGACCGCCCTCGCCGCTCGGGTCGTCCACTTCGATCTGCGTGCGGGTCACTTCCAGACGGCCGACGGCGAGATCCTGGAGGACGATCACGTCGCGCGCCTAGCCGATGCGGCCTACGTCCGTGGGATCGAGCACCTGCACCTGAGAGCGGTGCCGACCGTCGAGGAGCTCGATGGCCTCTTCGAGGTCCTCTCGCTGCCGGAGGAGGACGTCGTCGCAGCACCCGGAGGCGCCGAGGCGCTCACCCGGGCACGCGGCATCGCCTCCGTCAGCGTCGGAGTGGTCGCGCCACGGCCGGGTGACGCCGGGGCGTTGTCGCTCGACCTGCTGGGGCCCGAGCAGCTCGCGCTGTGGGACGAGATGCTGCAGCCCGACGAGCTCGTCTCGGCCGTGCTCGAGGGGTTCGAGGGCTCCACCGCGACGAAGGCCGATCAGGTCTACCGGCGTCTCAAGCGGATCGAAGCCGAACTGCCCGACACGCTCGGCAGGAGCGCCGAGTTCGTGGATGCGGTGGAACGGGTCGTCTCGGCACTCCCCGACGAGCTGAGGCGTGAGTTCGCCGCGCTCGCGATGATGCGGGCGGGGTCCGACGCTCTCGCGGAGCGCTTCCTCAGCCACCTCACCGACTCTGACCTGACCGATCTGCTGGAGTTGGTGGCTCAGGGAGGGGCTGACCCGACCGATCTCGCGCGCCGCCTCCAGCAGGTGGTCGGGCGGCAGAGCACGTTCGTCGATCTCGTCGACGCGATGTTCGGACAGCGCGAACCTGCGGGGCTGGACGAGGGCGAGGGTCCGACCCTCGCCACGGTCACCGCGGCTTCCGCTGCCAACGATGTGCGACCGGCCGTCGCGGACCTGGTCTCGCAGCGAGTCGCCGCGGGCTACGCCCCGAACGCCGCCGCGATCCGAGCCGTCTTCCCCGAGAGCTTCGAGGAGCAGAACGCGGTCGCGCTCACCGCGTTCCGCGATTACCTGCAGGTCCTCGATCCCGGGCCGCTCTTCGACGGGGCGCTCGAGAGTTGGCGCACGGCCCTGCGTGATGTGCTCTCGCAGCGGGACGTGGCGGGAGTGTCGAGGTTCGTCGACGCGGTCGTGACCGCGGACGTGGGACCCGACAAGCAGCGGGCCGTGCGCACGGCCCTCAAGGGCGTGCTCGACCCTGAGCTGGTCGCGGACATGGCCCAGTGGGCCCGTGAGGACGGCGATGTCGATCAGGTCCGCTCGCTGTTGGCGATCTTCGACACCGTCGCCGTCGACGGTCTGCTCGATGCCCTGGCGGCGGAGGTGGACCGCGGTCGCCGCGCCGTCATGCTGGGCATGGTGACCGAGCTCGGCGAGGGCCACGCCGATCTCGTGGCCGAGCGGCTCGATGACAACCGCTGGTACGTCGTGCGCAACGCCGTGACGATCCTCGGCCGCATAGGGGGGGAAGGGGCACTCAGCGCCTTGGTGAAGGCGGCCAGCCATCCCGACTCGACGGTGCGCCGTGAGGTCGTGCGCAGCCTCGTCGGCAGCGCGGGCGTCGACGCGGTTCCCTATCTCGCGCGGCTGGGCGCCGACGACGACGGCGGCGTCGCCAAGGCGGCGGTCGGCGCACTCGCCGCGATGCGTGCGCCGGCGGCGACGGCGGCGCTGGTGCAGTTGGCGCGCAACGCCGATGCGATGGAGACGCGCCGGCGGGCGCTCGAGGCGCTCGCGGTGTCCCGCGATCCGGAGGTGACCGTCACACTGCGGACGCTCGGAGCACGCTCGAGCCGTCCGCGCTTGCCGTGGTCGCTGCGGCGCCTCGCGCGAAGGCTCGCGCGGCGTCGGGAGCGTCGACCGTGACCCGTGTGCCGGCCCCTGGTCTCGCGGCGCTCAAGGCGGTCCGTCCGCTCCTGCGGGCACTGTCGTCAGCGCGCCAGACCTTCGCGCTCTATCCCGGTGGGCACCCCGAGCGAACAGCCGTCGTGCGCCAGCTGCGTGACCACATGCGGAAGTTGCTCGACAGCGTCGATGAACCGGTGCTCTTCGTCGCGCGCCGCAGCCTGTACCTGGGTCCCACGCTCCTCGCGCGCGAATCGCTCGCGTCCGCCGACCTCGTGAAGCGCTTCGAGGACGCCGGGATCTTCGCGGTCGAGATCCTGCCGGGCGTGGACGAGGACGACGTCCTCGCCCTGATCCAGATGCTCGAGGGTGATCGACCCGCTGACCAGCTGCACGGCGGCCTGCGCATCAACCGGGTGAAGCCGACCCTCGACGTGGTAGCCGAGCAGCAGCTGCAGTTGCAGGAGCTGCGTGCTCTGTACGGCGAGGGGCTGGAGGTCCTGCGTCAGGCGGCGGTGCGGGTCGCATCCGGCGACGCGGTCGACCTCGGAACCGCGGTGTCACTGGTCGAGCGGCTGGCCGACGAGGTCGTCCGCGACCCCACCAACGCGCTGTTGCTCACGACCGTGAAGTCGTACGACGAGTACACCTACTACCACATGATCAACGTGTGCATGCTGTCGGTCGCGTTGGGCAACGCCGTCGGTCTGCACCGCGAGCAGGTCGTCGCGCTCGGGATCGGCGGGCTGTTGCACGACGTCGGGAAGGTCAACGTCCCCAGCGAGATCCTCACGCACGTCGGCAAGCTCGACGAGGAACAGTGGCGCCTGATCCAGCGCCACCCGATCGAAGGCGCGGGGCTGCTGTTCTCCACGACCGAGGGGCTCTACCACCCCGCCGCCGCGGTCGTGCTCGAGCATCACGCAGCCTACGACCTCAAGGGCTACCCCAGCCTCACGGGGCGGCCCCATCCATCCATACCGGCGCGACTCGTCTCGGTCGCCGACTGCTTCGACGCCGTCACCTCCAAACGCGCGTACCGGGCCGCGGCGGGACGTCAGCAGGCTCTGAGCATCCTGGAGTCCGCGGCCGGCAAGGGCTTCGACCCGCGCATGGTGAACGTGTTCATCGGTGTCCTCGGGGTGTTCCCGATCGGCTCGCTCGTCCGCCTCGACAGCGGCGAGGTCGCGCTCGTGGTCGACTACGTCGACGATCACCACACGGCGCGGCCGCGGGTCCGCCCCGTCCTCGACGCCGGCGGGAACGCGGTCGTGGGTGAGGATCGCGACCTCACCGCCACACGACCGGATGGAACCTACCTGTGGAACGTGACCGGCACCGTCGATCCCGGCGAGCTCGGGTTCGATGTCGTCGAGTTCCTCTCGACCGGCGACCTCGACGCCGCGTTCGCCACCACCGACGAGACCCCCCAGGGCCTCGTCCACGAGCCCTCGCCGGGCGAGAGCGTGCCCGAGGGCTACGTCGACACCCACCGCGACAACCACGGGGCGGTGCCGGTCACTCTCGACCCGGACGTGGCGCCTCCGTTCGAGCCCGAGGGCTGAGCTGTGACGGGTGAGCGGACACCTCACGCCCGGTAAGGTTCCTCCCTCTCCCCGTCAGTCCGGAGGACGTATGCGCGTCGCCGTGATCGGTGTCGGCCACGTCGGCCTCGTCAGCGCCGCCTGCCTCGCCAGGTGGGGGCACGATGTGGTCGGCATGGACGACGACAGCGCCAAGATCGAGACGTTGCGATCCGGCACGATGCCGTTCCACGAGCCGGGGCTCGCCGAGCTCGTCGACGAGGGTGTCGCTGAAGGGCGGCTGACCTTCACCGACGACCTGACCGCGGCCCTCGACGGCGCCGCGGCAGCGTTCGTGTGCGTCGGCACACCCTCGCTGCCCGGGGGGGCGCCGAACCTGAGCTACGTCGAGCGCGTCGGTCGTGAGGCCGCCGTCCACGCTACCGACTCGCTGGTGCTGATCGAGAAGTCCACCGTCCCGGCCAACACGGGTGTCCGCCTTCAGCAAGTCATCGCGCGCGAGCAGGCCCGGGCCGGTCACGAGGTCCACGTCGAGGTCGCGTCCAACCCCGAGTTCCTCCGCGAGGGCTCGGCGGTCGAGGACACGCTCTACCCCGACCGCATCGTCATCGGGGCGGGCAGTGAGCGTGCCGGCGAGGTCGTGCGGGCCATCTACGAGCCGCTCCTCGCCGAGCACGACGTCCCCGTCATCCAGACCGACCTGCAGACCGCGGAACTCATCAAGCACGCTTCGAACGGCTTCCTCGCGATGAAGATCTCCTTCATCAACGCGGTTGCCCACATCTGCGATGCGGTCGGCGCTGACGTCGAGGCGGTCGCCGATGGCATGGGCTACGACCACCGCATCGGTCGGTCGTTCCTCCACGCGGGCCTTGGTTGGGGCGGGAGTTGCCTCGTCGGCGAGGAGACCGTCCTCGTGCGCCGTGATGGGGCACCCCGCCACATGACGATCGCGGACTTCTGGGCGCACGTCACCGAGCATGGTCTGGACGGGTGGGAGGTGCTCGCGTGGCACCCGGAGCGCCGTCGACCGGAGTACCTGCCAGTGGGTGCAGCCACAGCTCGTCCCTACCAGAGTGATCTCATCGAGGTACGGACGAAGACGGGGCGCCGACTCCGTTGTACGACGGACCACCCCTTCGTGGTTGGCGACGGGGCGACAGTGGCGACCACCGTGAAGCTCGCGGAGGAGTTGACGACCACCGACTGGCTGCCCCTCGCCTGCGGGAGGCAGACGCCGGACTTCCCGGACCCGGTGGCGGTGAGCACTCTCGCAGCCGTCGGCGCAGGGAAGGTGTCGGAGGGTGACGTGATCCAACGACTGGATCCCGCCCAGGTCGACGAGGTACGCGAACGTGCTGCGGCCATCCCCACACCTCGACGGTACGACGTCCTCCGCAACGGGACGATCCGACTCGATGAGTCGCGCGGACTCGGCCACCTGCCGCCAGGCGGGACGTACGGCACGGCCACGAACGGCACCTACGTTCCGGATCTGGTACCGCTTGATGAGGACTTCTGGCGCATGATCGGCCTGTTCCTCGCAGAGGGTCACGTCTCCACCGATGGTCGCCGGATGCGTGTGAGCTGGTCGTTCCACCCCACCGACGAGGGAGACCTGGTCGAGTTCGTGCACGCCTACTGGGAGCAGCAGGGTGTGAAGGTCTCGAACTACCGCGCCCCTACGGCGGCGAACGTGTCGATCTCATCGAGGTTGCTGGCGTCTTGGTTCATCGACGTCCTGGAGCTGGGCGCTGATGCGTACACGAAGCGGGTGCCGGACCTCATCTGGGACGCGCCCTACGAGCACAAGCGCGCGTTGCTGCGCGGCCTCTGGGACGGAGACGGCAGCTGGTCGCTGGTCAACGATGGGCCGAGCGTCATCCTCGAGTACGGGACCGTGTCACCGATGCTGGCGGACGGCATCCTTCGTCTCCTCAGCGATCTCGGCTTCGTCGCGAGCCTGCGCGTCGGGCGGACCGCGAAGTCCACCGTCGACACGTACTGGATCCGGCTCAGTGGCGCCGATCAGATCGAGGCGGCGCTATGGCTGTTCCCGCCGGGCGAAGCCGCCGAGATCCAGGCGAACATCGGCCGCCAGAGCAAGCGGATCGCTCCGACGGGTCACCGATGGTTGGGTGATGGCAGCACATGGGTCCGCGTCACGGAGACGCGCCGGGAGCACTTCGATGGTCTCGTGTACTCCCTCGAGGTACCCGATGCGCACACGATCGTGACGACGGGCGGTCTGGTCACCCACAACTGTTTCCCGAAGGATGTCGATGCGTTCGTTCACCTGGCCAGCAGCGTGGGTTACGAGTTCAAGCTGCTCGAGGAGGTCCGCGCGATCAACCTCGGACAGCTCGACCACGTCATGCACCTGCTGGCCAGCGAGCTGTGGCACCTCGAGGGCAAGACGGTGACCCTGCTCGGGGCGGCGTTCAAGCCTGGCACCGATGACCTGCGCAACGCTCCCGCGATCGACCTCGCGCATCGTCTCCTCGAGGCTGGGGCCGATGTTCGGATCTACGATCCGGTGGCCACGTCCGGCGTGAAGGAGGTCCTGCCGGACGTCGAGGTGTTCGAGGAACCTGTGGCGGCCTGCACCGGGGCGCACGCGGTGGTCGTCTGCACCGAGTGGGACGAGATCCGTCAGCTCGAACCGCACGATCTCGTCGCGGCGCTCGCCTACCCGGTGCTCATCGACGGGCGCAACGTGTTCGATCCGGCTGCGATGGTCGCGGCGGGGTTGGCGTACCACAGCATCGGCCGACCCGTCCCCGGACGCGATCCGGCGTGAGCTTCGACCTCGCCAGCCACGTCTCCGGGCGCCACGCCGTGGTCACCGGTGCGGCCGGCTTCCTCGGCTCCCACCTGTGTCGCAACCTCGTGGAGGCTGGGGCGCGCGTGACCGCGATCGACAACCTCATCACCGGCAACGTCGACAACATCGAGCACCTGTTCGGACGGGCCGGGTTCGTGTTCCTCGACCACGACGTCACGAACTACCTCCACGTCCCAGGAGACGTCGACTTCGTCCTGCACTTCGCGTCACCGGCCTCGCCGATCGACTACCTGCGCTTGCCCATCCAGACGCTGAAGGTCGGGGCGCTCGGCACGCACAAGGTCCTCGGGCTGGCGAAGGACAAGGGTGCGCGGGTGCTGCTGGCCTCGACCAGCGAGGTCTACGGTGACCCGCAGGTCCACCCTCAGCCCGAGACGTACTGGGGCCACGTCAACCCGATCGGACCGCGGGGCGTGTACGACGAGGCGAAACGGTTCGCGGAGGCTCTCACCTACGCCTACCACCGCGCCCACGGTGTGGACGTCCGCGTCGCCCGCATCTTCAACACGTTCGGACCGCAGATCCGGCGTGACGACGGGCGGGCCGTCCCGACTTTCATCAAGCAGGCGCTCGCCGGCGAACCGCTCACCGTCCACGGCGACGGGTCGCAGACCCGGTCCCTCGCGTACGTCGACGACACCATCGAGGCCCTGCTGCGTCTGCTCGTCTCCGACTACACGGATCCGGTCAACATCGGCAACGCCGACGAGGTCACGATCCGCGAACTGGCGGAGACGGTCGTGGACGTCGCGGGCTCCTCATCGACCATCACCTACGTCGAGCGCCCCGTCGACGATCCCGAGGTGCGCCGTCCCGACACGACGGTCGCCGAGCGCGAGCTGGGTTGGAAGGCGCAGGTGTCGCTACGTGAGGGCCTGGAACGGACCGTCGCCTGGTTCCACGGCCAACCCTGACGATCAGGCGACACCGCGAGCCTCGTCGACGTGCTCGAGGTACCACGCGTAGGTGCCCTCGATCCCCTCGCGGAGGCCGATGGACTCTCGCCACCCGAGTCCGTGCAGCCGTGACACGTCGAGGAGCTTGCGGGGCGTGCCGTCCGGCATCGACGTGTCGTGGACGAACTCGCCGTCCCAGCCGACCACCTCGGCGATGAGGTCGGCGAGCTCGCGGATCGAGATGTCCTCGCCCACGCCGACGTTGAGGTGCTCCTCGCCGGCGTAGTGCCGCAGCGCAAAGACGGTGGCGTCTGCCAGGTCGTCGACGTGGAGGAACTCGCGACGGGGGGTGCCGGTTCCCCAGAGCGTCACGGTGTCGTCCCCGGCCACCTTGGCCTCGTGGACCTTGCGCAGCAGCGCGGGCAGGACGTGGCTGGTCTCGAGGTCGAAGTTGTCGCCGGGCCCGTACAGGTTGGTCGGCATCAGGCTGATGGCGTCGAGGCCGTACTGCCGCCGGTACATCTTCGTCAGCTCGAGCGCCGCGATCTTGGCGATCGCGTAGCCCTCGTTCGTCGCCTCGAGCGGCCCGGTGAGGAGGTGCTCCTCCTTCATGGGCTGCGGGGCCTCGCGGGGGTAGATGCACGACGACCCGAGGTTGACGATCTTCTCGACCCCGTTGACCCGCGCCACCTCGATCGTGTTCGCCGCGATAACAAGGTTGTCGTAGAGGAACTCACCCTGCGCCGACCGGTTGGCGTGGATACCACCGACCTTCGCGGCGGCGAGGACGAGCACGTCGGGGCGCGTGTCCGCCACGAACCGTTCGGTCGGCTCCTGGCGGGTCAGATCGAGCTCCGCCGAGGTCGCGGTGATGAGGTCGCTGATGGGTTCGTCGGCGAGCCTCCGCACCACCGCGGACCCGACGAGCCCCCGATGGCCCGCCACCCAGACGCGCTTGCCGCTGAGGTCGTAGACGGGGTCAGGCACGCTGGTCTCCGTCGAACCGCTCGGCGACGATGGCGCGCGCTCCGTCGATCGATAGGTCACGGCCGGCGAGGTCGGACTCGACCATCTCGTGGATGAGCTCCTCGAAGGCCACCTTCGGCTTCCAGCCGAGTTCGGCCTCCGCCTTGCCGGGGTCGGCCCGGAGCTTCTCCACCTCGGTCGGCCGGTAGTACTTCGGGTCGATCTCGACGAACCGCTCCCAGTCGAGGCCCACGTGCTGGAACGCGACACGACACAGGTCCCGCACGGTCTGCGACGTCCCGGTGCCGATGACGTAGTCACGAGGCTCGTCCTGCTGGAGCATCATCCACATCGCCTCGACGAAGTCGCGCGCGTGCCCCCAGTCCCGCTCAGCGTCGAGGTTGCCGAGGTACACCCTCTGCTGGTTCCCCGCCACGATGTCCGCGACCGCCCGGGTCACCTTCCGCGTCACGAACGTCTCTCCGCGACGTGGTCCCTCATGGTTGAACAGGATGCCGGTGACCGCGAAGAGGCCGTAGGCCTCCCGGTAGTTGCGGGTCATCCAGTACGCGTAGAGCTTCGCCGCGGCGTACGGCGAGCGGGGATGGAACGGCGTGTCCTCGTTCTGGGGCGGCGGCGACGCCCCGAACATCTCGGAGGTGCCCGCCTGGTAGAGCCGTGTCTCGACACCCGCCTCGCGGATCGCCTCGAGCAACCGGACGGTGCCGAGTCCGTCGACATCGCCGGTGTACTCGGGCTGCTGGAAGCTGACGGCGACGTGCGACTGAGCGGCGAGGTTGTAGATCTCGTCCGGCTCCTTGGTGCGGATCAGCCGCGCGAGCTGGGAGCCGTCCGTCAGATCCCCGTAGTGCAGGAAGAGGCGCACGTCCTCCTCGTGGGGGTCCTGGTAGAGGTGGTCGATGCGCTCGGTGTTGAAGCTCGATGCGCGCCGGATGAGCCCGTGCACCTCGTACCCCTTCGACAGCAGCAACTCGGTGAGATAGCTGCCATCTTGGCCGGTGATCCCGGTGATCAGTGCGCGCTTCACGTGGCTCCGATCCGCTGCGACGAGTCTACGAACGACTGGCCGCGAGGTCTTGTTCGAACAGCTCGGCCATGTGCTCGAAGAACGGGTCGCCGGTGATCTCGTGCAGCGCGCGCTGTTGACGGATCGTCCGTTCGGGTCCGTAGTCAGCAACTGGCGGATCGAGTAGGTCGTAGCGGTTGACCTCGCCGGGACGCCGGAACGACTCCACGTAGCGTTTCACGCTGGCCATGCCACCTAGCAGCGTCCGCTCGACGTCTGCGGCCGGATGGCCCCACTCGTAGGCGTAGTACAGGGCGAACACGGTCGTCACGTGGCCGTTCAACACCATCGGGCTGGGGTGGCCCACGAGTGGAGCCTCCTCGAACCACAGGTAACCGTCGGGGGTGACGAACGCGATCGATCTCGGCCGGCCGTCGGGGTCGCTGCGCGTCAACGGGCCCGTGAGGTCCGCTGCCAGATCGCGGTACCGGTCTTCACCGAGGCAGCGCGCGAGCACGAGTAGACCCTGGATGGCACGAGCGTTCGCGTACGCGCTGGCCCAGCCGGGCTCGAGGACGGCGGAGCGGTACTCCCGCTCGAACCGGTAGACGACCACCTGGCCACCGATGGAAGGTTCGAGGTAGGCCTCCAGCCTCTCGACGAGGAGCGCCGCCAGCCGCTCGATGGACGCGCGGTCGGCAGGGTTCTCCTCGAGCCAGGAGCAGAACGAGGCGGCGTTCTTCATGAAGACGTGCGGGGCGAACGGTTGCTCGAAGCGGTCGATGTAGTCCTCTGGCCAGGGATGCGGGAGGTGGGGGTCCAGTTCATCGACCGGTGATGCGGGCGCGGCCCATCCGGTCGGGGGATCGATCTCCAGGAGCCGGTCGGGATCCTGGCCGGGCACGACCACGTAACTCGTGACACTCCACGGCTCGGCCTCGATGAGCTGCGCGGCCGCGAGGTCACTCGGATCGACGATGCCTGAACGCTCGAACGGTGCCAGGCCAGGGTGGACCTCGGTCTCCCCAGGTACGAGCGCCGCGATCACGGCGATGACCATCACCGCAGCTAAACCGACGGCGACGATCCGGCTCGGAGGCCAGGCCCTGCCCTTCGACATCGCGTACCTCCCCGTAGGTCCAGCGGACCTCGTGCGCGCTGAGCGGGCAGCCTCGTCGGGGAGGCTACCGAGGCGTGGCACCCACCGGAGCGGCTGTGGTCGAGCACGGTCGAGCCAGCAGCCTGGATCGCCCTCCGAGACGTCTCGCCTTCACTCGCGCGAGCATGTGCGAGACTCCCCCCACCCGTTCGGAGCTACGCGCGTGCAGGGACACACCGAGTTCTTCCGCACCGAGTCCTGGACCTCCGGGATCGTCGGTCTCGGCTACGTCGGCCTCCCCTTGGCGGTCACCGCCAGCCGGCGCGGATTGCGCGCCATCGGGTTCGACATCGATGCAGAACGGGTCGAGCGCATACGCCAGGGCGAGTCTCCCGTCGAGGACATCACGGATGCCGAACTGAAGCAAGCCCTGGCGGATGGCCTGGACATCACCGATGACGAGTCGCGGCTCGCCGAGGCCGATGCCCTGTTCCTGTGTGTGCCCAGCCCGCTCGGCCGCAACCGCCAGCCCGATATGAGCTACATCGAGCGTGCGGTCGAGACCGTCACGCGAGTGGCCCGTCCCGGCCAGCTCGTGTCCCTCGAATCCACCTCGTACCCCGGAACTACCGAGGAGATGGTCGTGCCCGCGGTGGAAGCCGCGGGGCTCCGGGTCGACGAGGACGTTGCCGTCTGCTTCTCGCCCGAGCGTGTCGACCCCGGGAACCTGCTCCGGACCGGGCAGATCCCCAAGGTCATCGGTGGCGTGACCGCGTTGTCCGGCGAGGTCGGCGCCGCCGCGTACGCACGACTCGTCGATCGCGTTCACGTCGTGAGCTCCGCACGCGCCGCGGAGCTGACGAAACTTCTCGAGAACACGTACCGATCGGTGAACATCGCGTTGGTGAACGAGATGGCCTCGCTCGCCCACGCCCTAGACATCGACATCTGGGAGGTCATCGAGGCCGCGGCGACGAAGCCGTTCGGGTTCCAGCCGTTCTGGCCGGGACCTGGCGTGGGAGGTCATTGCATCCCGTTGGATCCGCAGTACCTGGCCTGGCGGGCTCGCGAGCTGCGCTTCGCCACCCGGTTCATCGACCTCGCGGACCAGGTCAACACGCAGATGCCCGAGTACGTCGTGCACCGGATCTGGGATGAACTGAACAACCGCGGGCTACCCGTCTTCGGCACGGCCGTGCTCGCCGTCGGCCTCGCCTACAAGCGCAACGTCTCCGATGATCGTGAATCACCGGCGCTCGACGTTCTCCATCACCTCGCGCGGCGCGGCGCCGAGATCAGCGTTCTCGATCCGCACGTCCCTCCTTCCAGGATCCAGCATCACGGCTTCGGCGTCGCCGATCCCTCTTCTCTCGAGGGCTTCGAAGCGGCAGTGATCCTGACGGATCACGATTCGATAGACCTCGCACGTATCGCCGATTCCGTGCCGTTCGTCTTCGACACCCGAGGGGCGTACCGCCGACTCGGCATCGAACGGGCGAACGTTGTCCCCCTGTGATCCGTGCGGATCCACACGCTCCCCTGGTCCGAGATCGGAGGATCGGGATGACCGTTCGCATGGTCGATCTCGCCGCCCAGTGGCGGTCCGTGGGTGACGATGTCCTGCGGGCCACGGCGCGCGTAGGCAACAGCGGCTGGTACATCCTGGGTCCGGAGGTGACCTCGTTCGAGCAGGAGCTCAGTGGATGGTTCGGCCGCGCCCATGTGGCGGGCTGTGCGAGCGGACTCGACGCCCTGGAACTGGGTCTGCGCGCAGCTGGCCTGCGACCGGGGGATCACGTGCTCACCACGCCCTTGAGCGCGTTCGCTACGACGCTGGCCATCATCAGAGCAGGCGGCGTACCCGTGTTCGTGGATACCGACGCGCGCGGCGCGATCGATCTCGAGCGCTGTGCTGATCTGCTCTCACGCGATGAGCGGATCCGCTTCCTGCTCCCGGTTCACCTCTACGGGTGCCCGGTCGACCTTGACGGTGTCGAGCGTCTCGCGACCGCGCACGACGTCACCGTCGTGGAGGACTGTGCTCAGGCGATCGGCGCCGTCAGCGGAGGGCGCCCGGTCGGCACAGTCGGATCTGCGGCCGGTGTGAGCTTCTACCCGACCAAGAACCTCGGTGCCCTGGGCGACGCGGGCGCCGTGGTCGCCGGCGATCCCTCCGTCGCCGACCTGGTTCGCTCCCTCCGCGACTACGGACAGACCGCGAAGTACCGACACGACCACCTCGGGGCGAACAGTCGCCTCGACGAGCTTCACGCCGCGATCCTTCGATCGTGCATGCTGCCGCGCCTGTCCAGCTGGACCGCCAGGCGAACGCAGCTCGCCGACCGGTACCGGGAACTCCTCACAGGTTCCGCGCTGGAGCTCCTGGATGTCCCCGAGGGCGCCACGTGCGTCTGGCACCTGTTCCCGATCCTCGTTCGCGATGCCCGCTCGCGTGATGACTTCAGGCGACATCTCCGGGATGCCGGCGTCGAGACCGCGGTGCACTACCCGACCCTCATCCCGGACCAAGCAGCCTTGCGCCACGTGGCAGGATGGCGGGTCGTGGGAAGACTGACGAGAGCAACAGATCGCGCGGCGAGATCGGTATCTCTGCCCCTTCACCCCTTCATGAGCACCGAGGATGTCGACGTCGTTGTCGCTGCGGTGAGAAGTTGGCAGCCGTGAGCCTCGCGTCGATCATCGTTCCTGTGTACGCCAACGAACCGTCGTTGCCGACCCTGCTCGACGAGCTGACGCGACTCCAACAGGGTTGGGTCGATCGGGGACTCGAAGCCGTGTTCGTCGTCGATGGCAGTCCGGATCGGAGCGTCGAGGTACTGCGGGAGCAGCTGCCTGACTGTCCCTTCGCGGCGCAATTGGTCCTCCTGTCGAGGAACTTCGGCAGCTTCCAAGCGATACGCGCCGGGCTCGAGGTCGCCGAAGGTGACCACTTCGCGACCATGGCGGCGGATCTGCAGGATCCCGTCGAAGCGGTCGAGCGCTGCCTCGATGCGGTGTCCTCGGGCGGGCATGATGTGGCCGTAGGGACCAGGGAGTCGCGCAACGATCCGCTCCTGTCACGGCTCACCTCTGGTCTCTTCTGGAGGCTCTACCGGCGTCTGGTCCATGCTGGGGTGCCACGCGGCGGAGTCGACATGTTCGCCTGTAACGACCGTTTCCGTCGGCACCTGCTCGCCCTGCCGGAGAGGAACTCGTCACTCATCGGCCTGCTCTTCTGGCTCGGGTTCAACCGAGCCGAGGTCTCGTATGTCCGTCGCGCCCGTGTGCACGGTCGGAGCGCCTGGAGTTTCAGGCGGCGCGTGACCTACTTCGTAGACAGTCTCTTCGGCTTCTCGGACCTGCCGATCCGTCTCCTCGTGCTCATCGGGGTCCTCGGTGTGGCCGCTTCTACCTTGTACGGCGCCACAGTCGTGATCGGTCGTCTCACCGTCGGCTATCCCGTCCCGGGCTACGCAGCGACCGTCACGGTCGTGCTGTTCTTCGCGGGGTTGAACTCCCTCGGCCTCGGCATCATCGGCGCGTACGTCTGGCGGGCCTTCGAGAACACGAAGAGTCGCCCCGGGTACGTCGTCATGGAGACGTGGCGGTACGACGAGGCTCGATCGTGACGGGCCCGTCGATCCACGCCAACGCGATCTGCGAGTCCCGCCACGTGGGGGGCGGCACTCGCATCTGGGCCTTCGCACACATCCTCCCCGGCGCGCGGATAGGTGCCGACTGCAACATCTGCGACCACGTGTTCATCGAGAACGATGTGATCGTGGGGGACCGCGTGACCGTGAAATCGGGAGTCCAGCTGTGGGATGGGGTCAGGATCGAAGACGACGTCTTCATCGGACCGAACGCGACCTTCACGAACGATCCCTTCCCCCGTAGCCGACGGCACCTCGACGCTCACCCCGTGACGACGGTGGAACGGAACGCTTCGGTAGGCGCCAACGCCACGCTGCTTCCAGGCGTCACCGTCGGCCGTGGAGCGATGATCGGGGCCGGCGCGGTGGTCGTGGCAGATGTCCCTCCGCACGCCATCGTCGTCGGGAACCCCGCACGCATCCGGGGTTACGCGAGTGGCCACGTCAGCGTGCGATCATCGGTTCCGACTGTGGAACCCGAGAGCCGAGTTCCACTCGTCGGCGGGGCGATGTTGATGCGACTCCGCGTCGCGGAGGACATGCGGGGTCGCCTTTCGGTTGCGGAGATCGGCAACGGCCTGCCGTTCCCTGCGCGCCGTCTGTTCATCGTCCACGACGTCCCATCGGAAGAGGTGCGCGGTGAGCACGCGCACCGGGCATGTCATCAGTTCCTGGTCTGCGTGAGCGGCCGGATCAAGGTCATGCTGGACGATGGACAGGAGCGGGCTGAGGTGACGCTGGACGATCCTGCTCTGGGGCTGCACGTTCCCCCCCTGGTGTGGGCGTCCCAGTACCGGTACGAGTCGAACGCGGTGCTGCTCGTGGCGGCGTCGGAGAGGTACGACCCGGACGATTACATCCGTGACTACGCCGAGTTCCTCGCCATCGTCGCGTCTCACGGCGGCGAGGACGTCAACGGCTCCCCAGCAGATCGCTGACCGCGAACACCTCTAAGGACCCGTTGGTGAACCGGGGCTCTGCCAGTTCACGCAGAGCGTGCGGTGGAGCCGCGTGCCGGAGATCCGCGACCAACAGCGTCACGCCTGCCGACGCCAGACGGCGGATGCTCTCGCGATGTCCCTCGAAGGCTGCGCTGTTCAACGCTGCGCGAACCGGGAACGGCTGGACCCGTGCTCGCCCTGTCGCCGCCCGCAACTCGACGTACTCATCCGTGAAATCCCACGCTTCCAAGAAGACGCGCCGGCGTGTGAAAGCGGAGTAGTAGAAGTAGCGCGCCCTTCCCTGGAGTTCGGTCCGGTGGTTGTTCACCGCTATTACGTCCGTCGCCTCGGTGTTGGACGCGACCCACTCCAGTCCGCCGAGGAGCTCGGCGTCGAGTCCCCGTTGTCTGTCGGGCTGCGCCTCGTTGTACACGGGGGTGGCGCTCGCTAGCGCCGCCACCGTCGGAGCAGCGTCCAGCGGTGCGTCGATCGCTACGAGCCCTGGGAGGAGCAACAGGAGCGCCGCCTCGTGGTGTCGGAGGAGGCTCCTGAGCACGGCCACGGCGATGATCAACGCCGCAGCGACCCAGAGGTGGCCGGCCAGGCCATCCCTCGGGCGCCAGTCCGTCGAGACGAACGCGAGACCGGCGACGATCGCCACGAGTGCCACGGATATCGACGCGGCGAGCCCGATGCGGCGACGCCGTTGCGTACCCCAAGCCCCCACGAACCCGGCCGCGCTCAACATGATCAACGCGACGTAGCCGTAGTGCAGGAAGAAGACCTGGCTCCCCCCGAGGTGGTCGAAGGTGTAGTAGGCACCGACTCCGGCTACCCCGACCGCGACGAGCCACGCGGTAGGGGCGGTCGCTGCGAGCGGCCAGCGCCGTAGGGCGAGGACGCCGGAGATTGGAGCCAAGAGCAGCGCCACGCTCAGCAGAGCAGCGAGCGCGACGATCAGTGGTCGTCCAGCTCCGGTGATCTCATCGACCAGCAATGGCCGGAGGTTCGAGCGACGGAGCGACGCGAGAGGATCGAACACCAGCGAGCCGGAGCCTCCGCCGTAGAGGGTCACCAGGCTGGCTGAGAGCACGACCGCCGTGAGCGCCGCTGCGATCGGTACCCAACGAGGGACGAAGACCTTCCGCACGACACGCCAGGTCGCGTACAAGACCAGCCCGCCGAGCAGGACAGGCAGGATCGTAGCCTTCGCTCCGGCGGCCCCGATCAGGAGCAGGACGGTGGTCGACCCCTGCCGGCCACGCCACGGGCCACGGAGCCGATCGAGCAGAGGGACGGCGAGGACAAGTCCGAGCGTGAAGGTCGGGCTCGACCACAGGTGCGTTCGTAGGGTTCCGTTCGCCACGTACTCGATCGCGGGGCTGGGGTCGATCTCTCCAGCGAGGAACAGGAGGGCGCCCGCGACTGGACCCGACATCTCGCGGAGGGTCAGTCGCGTCGTCGTGGCGGAGATCTGCAGTGCGGCGAGAACCGTCAGCGTGATGGGGGCGAGACGAGTGAGGATCACCCAGGGATCCAGCCCGGTGACGGTGGCTGCGGCACCCATGTAGGCGTGCACGAACCAGTGGTAGTGGAGTGGTTCGCCCGCGAGCTGCGGCACCTGGGGAGGCCACCGAAGCGAGACCTCGCTGATCAACCCCGCGTGGTAGACGAGATCGGGCGCGTACGACACCGATCTCGCAGGGGTGACCGGTGGTGTGACGAGGAAGAGATCGAAGGCGACGAGGGCAGCAGCACCTCCAGCGACGAGGAACGTCACACGCCACCACCTGTCACCTCGGACGGTGGTTCCTGCTCGCGTCTCGTGTCGCGATGGCGCAACGCGAGGTCGGAAGCGTTGGAGGAGGCCGATCGTCGCGAGAGCAGCTGGCGGGTAAGCCCATACGAGACCGGGATGGCCGAGGGCAGCCGACAGGGCGGTCGCCCCGACGGTCATGACGGTGCCGGTGGCCCAAGCGAGGGTGAACCGGCCGAGCGGATCACGGAGGTCTACGGACGACCACCACACCAACGCCCACCCCGGAACGAGGGCGAAGGTGGCCTCGAACCCGACGTAGCGGATCCAATCCATGGGTGCGAGACCGCCCCAGGTCCACAGGGCGACGACAGCACCCGCCAGGCCCGCGATGGTCCACACGAGACCACGCCGCGTCGGAACGACGGACAATGATCGGGCTCCGCGAAGGGGCCGGTAGCGTAGCCACGGCCAGCGAGCGCCCAGGGCCTCGTCACCGCGAACCGTCACCTGTCAGGCCACTCCTTGCGTGTGCTCATGATCGTCCTGAGCGACATCGCTCACGACACGAGGGTGCGACGTGAGGCCTCCGCCCTCGCGACCGCCGGGCACGAGGTCGTCATCGTCTGTCGGAACGCCAAGGGGTGGGACGATGCACCTAGCGGCGTGTCCGTGCGGGCCGCCTCCGCGGCCTCGCCCTTCCCTGCGGCATCGTCCCGACGGCTCGGACCGACGGGCCGGCTGGCGAGGTGGCTGCTGCTCCCTCGCCACCGCGAGGCGGTCGAGATGACCTTCCGGCGTTCCGCCGGTGCGCTCGTCGCCGCATCGGCGGACTTCGATGTCGTGCACGCGCACGATCTACCCACCCTCCCGGTCGCCGCCTCCGTGGCGCGCGACGGCGGGGCGGCGCTGGTCTACGACGCCCACGAGTGCTGGACCGGCCGACCTCGCTACGGCCGTCCTACACCCTGGAAGCGGTATCGCCAGCGGACCCTCGAGTCGCGTCTGGGCGGAGCCGCGCGAGCGGTGCTGACCGTGAGCGATGGCCTCGCCGAGTGGTTCGACCGCACCTACGGGTGGCGTGACGTGGTGGTGGTGCGCAACACCTTCCCTTCGGTGGCGCCCCGACCGGTTCCGCCACCCACGGGCGTTGTCTACGCCGGTCGACTGGGTCCCGGCCGGGACCTTCCGACGGTCGTCTCGGCGATGCGTCGACGGATGGACCTACGACTGATCCTGGTCGGACCGGTGGATCGAACGTGGCTGCGGGGCGCGGACCTGGCCGGGGTCGACGTCCGCGAGCCGATCCTGGTCGACGAGGTGGGCTCGCTCTACCGCGACAGCGGCATCGCGGTCGTGCCGATGGAGGACGGTCCTCTGAACCACCGGGTAGCACTCCCGAACAAGCTCTTCCACGCGATCCAGGTCGGGGTCCCGGTCGTCGCGGCAGACCTACCTGAGATCCGTCGGGTCGTGGTGTCGCACGGACTCGGTGCTCTGTACCGACCAGGCGACGCGGAGTCCTTCCTTGCTGCGCTCCACCGCGTGGCGAGCGATCATGCCTCCTACGTCGAACGCATCGGCGCGGTCCGCCAGGAGTTCTCGTGGGAAGTAGACTCCCGACGGCTCCTCGATGTGTACGACCGACTCGGAGCCTCCTGAGGATGATCCCTCGGTTCGGAGTTCGTCTTGGTGACGCGCGTGCTCTACGCGCCCCGCAACATCTCGGGGCAGGCCAGTGAGTACGCCGCCGCCGTAGCGCCGCACGGCTTCGCGGGTGAGATCTGGAGCTACGGCGATGTCGCCTACGGCTTCTCGGCGGACCGGATCATCGACAAGGTCAGGCTGCGAACCGACCCCGCCTTCCGCTTCGAAGTCCTGCACGAGGCCGTGACTCGGTTCGACGTCTTCCACTTCCAGTACGGTCGCTCGCTGCTCGATCCCGTCGGAGCGGTCCTGCCGGACCTGTGGGATCTGCCCCTACTGCGCTCGCTGGGCAAGAAGGTCTTCATGCATTGGCGTGGCTCGGACATCCGACTCCCGTCGGAGCACCGGACCCGCGAACCGGACTCGTACTTCAACGATGTCGACCTGGAGGTCGATGAGGACCGGGTGCGTGGCAGGATCTCGATCTGCCGCCGCTACTGCGATGCGATGTTCGTGTCGACTCCTGGGCTGCTCGACTACGTGCCGGACGCGGACTGGGTACCTCACGTCATCGACACACAGGAGTGGGCGTACGTCGACCGTGTCGAGCCCGACGTCCCCCTCGTCGTGCACATCCCGTCGAACCGGGGCATCAAGGGCTCCCACCACGTGGAGACGGCCGTCGCCCCGCTCGTGGAGCAGGGCCTGATCCGGTACCAGACCCTGAACGGACTCGATCGGGTCAGCCTGCGCGGTGCTCTCGAGAGAGCGGACATCGTCGTGGACAGCATCACCATCGGCGATCACGGGCTCATCTCGGTCGAGGCGATGTCGCTCGGTGCGATCCCGGTCGCGCACATCCACCCCCAGAACCGGGAACGTAACCCGGGGGTACCCGTCGTCGAGGCTCAGCCGGCGACCCTCGAGCAGGTCCTGCGCGACCTGGCCCGAGACCGCGACCGTCGCGCCGATCTGCGCATGGTCGTCCGAGCGTGGGCGGAGAACCGCCACGATCGCCGCACGGTCGCGCCCCTGCTAGTCGGCGCCTACCGACGTCGCTCTGCACCCGTCGTCGCCGCGTACCCCGATTGGCCGCGATCGGCCGCGCAGGTGAACCTCGCCGCGTTGGAGGACGAGATCGAGCGCCTGAGGACGTCCGTCGATCCGGTGGTCGGCAGCCTGTCGCTGTTCACCACTGGCAGCACGAGGTTCGCGGTGGACCGCCTGCTCGCCCGCATCGTCGAGCTCGAGGCCGCGGTCGAGGCGAGACAGCCGCGTTCGCGGCTGCTCAGACGCCGCCAGCTTCGGCGCACCTTCCGGGAGTTCGTCAAGCGCCACCCGGTTCTCCACCGTTGGGCCCGCCGCGTCTCACGGATAGTCGGCGGGTGAGCGTCACGGACCTCTCTCCCCGCGTGCTCATGCTGGTCATCAACCCGATGACGGCGGACACGCGCGTCGACAAGCAGGCCACCGCTCTGGGAGCGGCCGGCTACGACGTGACCGTCCTGGCGACGGCCGGGGAGGGACTGCCGAGCTCCGAGGATCGCGGCGACTACGCCGTCACCCGCCTGTCGTACCGCCGGGTGATCAAGGACCGTGTCGTCGACCGGCGCGTACGTGAGAAGTCACGGCACCGTGACGCCCGGTACCTCGTCCGCGCCGCCATCATCAACCGGCCGGTCACGGACCGCGGTCTGCTGTCGTTGGTCGTCGGTTGGCTGCACCTGCTCGCGATCGTCGGGCGTGAGATCGTCTCGCGGTTGCGATGGGCCGTCGCGGGAGCGGTCTTGAAGCTCGTGCGCAGCCGCATCCTGGTCGCCGAGTACGACGCCGGCATGCTCTCGCGGGTGCCCGCCATCATGCGACGGTGCGACGTCGTGCATGCCCACGACCTCGGGCCTTTGAGGGGTGCGATCCGCCTCGCTCGGCACTGGTCCGAACAGCATCCTGACCTTCCGAGGCCTCGTGTGATCTACGACGCGCACGAGTTCTACGTGGAGCAGACGACGAAGTGGAAGCGCCTCGAGAGCGGGCTGTGGCGTCTCCACGCTCAGCGGTGGATCCGGAAGGCCGATGCCGTGATCACGGTGTCGGACGGGATCGCCGATGCGATGCAACGCCGGTACCGACTCCGGACACGACCGATCGTGATCTACAACGCTCCTCACGACGATCCCTCCGAGGTGGCCCCATCGGACCTGCGTCGTGACGTCGGGATCGGGTCCGACGAGGCGCTGGCGGTGTACGTCGGGGCGGTCAAGGAGGGGCGGGGGATCGACCGGCTGCTGCCCGCCCTCGGGCAGGGCCGGTGGCATCTCGCGCTCGTCGGGCCCGGAACCGATCCGCAACTGCACACCGTGATCGCGGAGGCCCGACGAGTCGGGCTCGACGACCGGCTCCACGTGATCCCGCCCGTGCCCGCCGCCGCGCTTCCCTCGTACATCAGCACGGCCGATGTCGGTATCCATCCGATGGAGCCGACCTGTCTCAACCACGACCTCGCGCTGCCGAACAAGCTGTTCGACTACGTCTTCGGCGGGTTGCCCATCGCGGTGACGGACCTGCGCGAGATGGGACGCTTCGTCCGTCAGTACGGCCTCGGTCTCACCTTCGACGTGGGTAACCCGGGGTCGGTCGGCGCCACGGTGGAGGAGCTGGTCTCGCACGGGGAGATGTACCGAGCTTCGCCCGAGCTTCGGGGCGTCCTCGCCGAGCGGTACGGTTGGCGGGCGCAGGCGGACAAGTTGCTGCGCGTCTACGACGACCTGACCGCGGAGGTGACCGGTCCCGCGCTGCCTGCGAGGCCGGTTGGTGTTCAGGGAGGCGACCATGATGGCTAGGACGCAGGCTCCGGTCTATGTCTACGAACCGCACGGCACCCATCGCCTGCCGGTGCTGGGCACGTACCTGCGCCGCCTGTGGGGACGTCGTGCGTTCCTGTACTACCAGGCACGAGCCGACCTGAAAGCCAGGCACTTCGACACGTGGTTCGGTCAGCTGTGGGTCCTGCTCAACCCGATGCTGCTCGCATCGGTCTACTGGCTACTCGTCACGGTCATCCGCGGCTCCTCCCGGGGCCTGGGCTTCCTGACGTTCCTCTTCGGAGGCCTTTTCACCTTCTACTACACGCGCAACTCGATCGGCACCGGCGCCAAGTCGGTCGTCGGTGGGGTGGGCCTCATCACGAACACGACGATGCCGCGGGCCCTTCTGCCCCTGTCGTCGGTGCTGACCGCGCTGATGCTGTACATCCCCACCTTGCTCGTGTACGCCGTCTTCCACGTCCTCGCGGACCTACCCGTGGGGCCACAGATGCTCGGCCTGCCCCTCATCGTCGCCTTGCTCACCGTCTTCAACGTCGGCCTCGCCATGCTGTTCGGGACGCTGACCGTCTACTTCCGGGACACGAGCGCCTTCCTGCCGTACCTGCTCAGGATCTGGCTCTACGTCTCGCCTGTGCTCTACCGCTTCGACGAGATCCCCAGCGGGATCTCCGACGTCATCGTGACGATCCTGAAGATCAACCCCATGTACCCGATGCTCGAGTCGTGGCATCAGATCCTCAGCGACGGACGGTGGCCCGATCAGGGCCTGCTCGGACTCAGCGCGCTGTGGGCGTTCGCCTGCCTCGTCGTCGGCATGTGGGTCTTCCTGGCGCGCGAACGCGAGTTCGCGGTTCGGATCTGATGTGAACGCAGACACCACCCGCGACGAGCTCGCGCTCGAGGTCGATGATCTGACCGTCCGCTACCGGACGAACGTCGACAAGGTGCCGACGCTGAAGACCACCCTGCGGCGACTGACTCGGCGGACACGCACCGTCCGGCACATCACGGCGCTCGAGGACGTCTCGTTCACCCTCCCGCGAGGCAACGTCCTCGGGGTCATCGGAGCGAACGGGGCGGGCAAATCCACGCTCCTGCGCGCCATCGCAGGGATCCTCCCACCTGCCAAGGGGAGGGTCGTCGTCAGAGGAGAGGTCACCACGCTCCTGTCTCTCGGGATCGGTTTCAACAAGGCGCTCAGCGGCCGCGAGAACGTCTTCCTGGGTGGGCTCGCGGCGGGGCGGTCGCCCGAGGAGGTCGAGTACGACTTCGAGAAGATCGTCGCGTTCGCGGAGCTCGAAGAGTGGATCGACATGCCCGTCAGCACCTACTCATCAGGCATGTACGGTCGCCTCGCCTTCGCCGTCGCCACGCAGCTCGACCCGGACATCCTCCTCATCGACGAGACGCTGTCCGCCGGGGATGCCAGCTTCCGCGAGAAGGCGAAGGCACGGATGATGGGCGTGGTCCAGAACGCCGGCACGATCGTGCTGGTCACGCACGGACTCGGCGTCATCAAGGAGCTCGCGACCGATTGCGTCTGGCTGCACAAGGGACACGTCATGGCTCACGGCGAGCCGGACGCCGTGGTCGATCAGTACACCGAGTTCGTCAACGTCAAACGCACCTCCGTCGTGATGGAGGATGTGTGACGGCACGTTGCTCGTCTCCCGCCGCTGGACGCTGAGGCTGTGCTCGACGTCCTCGTAGCCACCACGGCTCACGACGTGGCGGATGCACGTCTGCACCGGCTGGTCTCCGGGATGGCTGCGGCCGGCCTCGACGTCGCCGTCGAGGGCATCGGGCGTCGCGAGGACGCACCAGCCGCGGCACTGGACGTCCGTGTGCACGCTGGTCGGCCTCGGCTCGTCCGCGCCTGGCGTGCTCTGCGTACCGTCGCTACCGCTCGTGCCCGCGTCCTGGTCGTCGTCGATCCGGAGCTGATCCTGCTGGCACCTCTCTGGCGCGCGTTGCATCGAGCCCCAGTGGTCGCGGACGTCCACGAGGACTACGCCGCGGTGGTCCACGACCGCTGGTGGCTCCCGTCGTGGTCGCGCCCCCTCGGCTCCTTCGCAGCCCGGATGGTTCCCCGTGCCGCCGCGCGCGCCGACCTGACCGTCGTGGCTGACCATCACGTCCCTCCGCTCGATGACCGGATGGTCGTCCGCAACCTGCCGCGGCTCGACGACCTGCCCACGCCAGCTCCGCGGGATGACGCGCCCCGGGCGGTGTACGTCGGTGATGTTCGTGCGTCGCGGGGTCTGCACACGATGGTCGACACGGTGGTGAGCACCGAACCGTGGACGCTCGATCTGATCGGCGCCATCTCAGCCGGCGATGCCGCCTGGGTCCGTGAGCGCGCGGCACGTGGGGGCCGCCCTGACGCGGTCCGGGTTCACGGGCGGCGGCCCCCCGACGGGTCGTGGGCCATCGCGTCCGGAGCCTGGATCGGCTTCGCGGTACTCGCGGACACCCCTGCGTTCCGGCAGGCCATGCCGACCAAGCTCTACGAGTACGCGGCGATGGGCATCCCCCCCCTGGTCTCGGACCTCGAGCCGCTGCGGCGTTTCGTCGCGGAGAGCGGGGGAGGAGTCGTGACGGACGGAGCCGAAGCCGTGACAGCTAGACTCCGGGCGTGGAGGGATGACCCGACTCCGCTCGACCGCCTCCGCGAGGCGGGTCGGGCCTGGGCCGAGGCTCACCTGACAACCCCATCCCCCTTCGATGACCTGGGTGTCGCGGTGCGACGCCTCGTCCGACCTGCTGCGGGAGACCTCCGATGAGCGCTCGTATCCTGCCCAGTGCAGACGTGGACGAACGAGCCAGGATCGGCGCCGGAACCGTGGTCTGGCACCTGGCGCAGATCCGTGAAGATGCTGAGGTCGGTCCCGACTGCACGATCGGTCGTGGCGCGTACGTCGATGTCGGCGTCAAGCTCGGAGCGAACTGCAAGATCCAGAACCACGCTCTGCTGTACGCGCCGGCCGAACTCGAGGACGGGGTGTTCGTGGGTCCGGCGGTCGTCTTCACCAACGATGGCTACCCCAGAGCCGTCAACCCCGACGGGAAGCTGAAGTCCGCCGCCGACTGGGAAGCGCGGGGCGTGAGCGTGGGCCGCGGGGCCTCGATCGGCGCGCGGTCGGTCGTCCTTGGCGGTGTGCGCATCGGGTCCTGGGCGATGGTCGCTGCCGGTGCGGTCGTGACGCGTGACGTCCCGGCGTACGCGCTCGTCGTGGGTGTCCCGGCTCGACGAGTGGCGTGGGTCGGCCCCGCGGGGGTGCCGCTCGAGCTCGATGACCGCGATCACCTCATCTGTCCCGCGACCGGTCAGATGTTCCGAGAACGTGATGGCGACCTGGAGGAACTGGCGTGATCCCGATCGCGAAGCCACTCATCGGCGACGAGGAACGGGCCGCCGTCGACGCCGTGCTCCGTTCCGGCGCACTGGCGCAGGGTCCAGAGGTAGCGGCCTTCGAGGACGAGTTCTCGGACCTGGTCGAGGGACGCCACTGCGTCGCGGTGAACGCCGGCACGTCGGCTCTTCACCTGGCGCTGCTCGCGGCCGGCGTCGGTCCGGGCGATGAGGTCGTCGTGCCATCGTTCACCTTCGCGGCGACCGCGAACTCGGTCCGGCTCGTCGGTGCGACACCGGTCTTCGTCGACATCGAACCTGCGACCTTCACCATCGATCCGGAGGCTGTCGCAGCCGCGATAACCCCCCGCACAGCCGCGATCATGCCCGTTCACCTGTACGGGCACCCCGCCCGCATGCGTGAGCTGGTGGTGCTCGCCCAGCGGCACGGGCTGCTGGTCATCGAGGACGCCGCCCAGGCACACGCCGGGGAACTCGACGGCGAGCCGATCGGCACGTTCGGCTCGATCGCAGCGTTCAGCTTCTACCCCACCAAGAACATGACCACGGGCGAGGGGGGGATGATCGTCACCGATGACGCCGACGTCGCGCGGCGCTGTCGGCTCTTCCGCAACCAGGGCATGGAGGAGCGCTACCGCAACGAGGTCGTGGGCTTCAACCTCAGGATGACCGATATCGGGGCGGCCATCGGTCGCGTCCAGCTCGGCCGGCTCGCGGGCTGGACCGAGCGGCGGATCGCCAACGCGCGCCACCTCGATGACCACCTGCAGACCGTGGTGACACCACCCGTTGCATCGGGCGCCAAGCACGTCTACCACCAGTACACCGTGCGGTCCGACCGTCGTGACGAGCTCGGCGAGGTCCTGCCGCGTCGTGGCGTCGGAGTCGGTGTGTACTACCCCGTTCCGGTCCACCGACTGCCCTCGTTCGACCTGCGGCTCGATCTGCCAGAGACGGAGCGGGCCGCAGCGGAGGTGCTGTCGCTGCCGGTCGGTCCGCACCTCACGCCGGCCGATCTCGAGCACATCGTCGAGGCGGTGAACTCGTGACCCACGCGCTGAGGGCTGGTGTCATCGGTCTCGGGATGATGGGACGCAACCACGTCCGCGTCCTGGGTTCCCTGGGCGGGGTCGAGCTCGTCGCGGTCGCGGATTCGCAGCAGGATCGACGCGACATCGCGGCGGATCTGCCGCTCTGCGGTTCGTTGGACGAACTCCTCGAACACGACCTCGACCTCTGCGTCGTCGCCGTGCCCACCGAGGACCACGAGTCGGTCGGACTGCAACTGGCGCAGGCGGGGGTCCACGCGCTGATCGAGAAGCCACTGGCGAACGATTCCGAGGGTGCCCGGCGTCTGGTCGAGGTCTTCGAGCGGGCAGGTCTGGTCGGCTGCGTCGGCCACATCGAGCGCTACAACCCCGCTCTCCGATCCCTACGCCAGCGACTCGAGGCCGGTGAGCTCGGCGAGATCTTCCAGATCGCGACGCGCCGTCAGGGACCGTTCCCCGATCGCATCCGGGATGTCGGTGTGGTCAAGGATCTGGCGACGCACGACTTCGATCTGTCGGCCTGGGTCGGCAACTCACGGTTCGTGTCGGTCGCGGCCCGGATCACCCACAAGGTGGGTCGACCCCACGAGGATATGGTCTCGGCCGTCGGGACCCTCGCGAACGGCACGATCACCAACCATCTGGTGAACTGGCTGACGCCGTTCAAGGAGCGCGTGACGGTCGTCACCGGTGACGCGGGCTGTTTCGTCGCCGACACGCTGCTCGCCGACCTCACCTTCTACGAGAACGGCGACGTCGCCACGCAGTGGGACACCATCTCGCGGTTCCGGGGCGTGACCGAAGGTGACATGCACCGGTTCGCGATCGAGAAGCCGGAGCCGCTGCAGGTCGAGCTCGCCAACTTCCGAGACGCGGTCCTCGGCCAGGACGCGGACATCGTCACGCTGCGCGACGGGCTGGCCGTGGTTGCGGTCGCGGAAGCGGTACTGCGTTCTGCGCAGGAGGGAACCCTCGAGGAGTTGTGAGCTAGGACAGCTTGGTGCCTAGATCGCGGCTCGGGCGTGCTCCTCGAGCAGGGCGACGATCCGCTCGCTGGCTTGCCCGTCCCCGTAGGGCGCCGTCGGGGGCTGGTCCGGGGGGGGACGCATGACCACATCTGCCAGCGAGGCGACGTCAGCTGCCAGCACGTTCCAGCCTCCCTCGAGTGTCTCGAGCCACTCGGTCTCGGATCGCAGCGTCGTGCAGGGTGTGCCGAGCGCATGCGCCTCCTTCTGCAGGCCACCGGAGTCGGTGATCACACCCCGTGCGCGTAGCACGCTGGCGACCAGCGCTGGGTAGGCCAAGGGTTCGACAGGGCGTATCGCACCGTACGCGAGCTCGAGGCCGTGCTCGGCAGCCCGAGCTGCGAGGCGCGGGTGGACGCTGAGGACGACCGGGATATCCAGCGCGGCGAGGGACGCCACGATGGCTGCCAGCCGGGCGGGCTTATCGGTGTTCTCCGCTCGGTGGATCGTCGCGAGCACGAAGTCGGTGAGGTCACGAACGGGCGCAGGCAGCGGCGGCTCCTCGGCTTCGACCGCCGCCCGCACGCGGGTGAGGACGTCGATCATCACGTCACCGACCAGTTCCGATCTGGCCTCGAGCCCCTCGCGCCGCAGGTTCTCGAGCGCGACCCGTGAGGGGGCCAGGAGCAGATCGGCGAGGTGATCGGAGGCGACGCGGTTGTGCTCTTCGGGCATGCGACGGTTGAAGGACCGCAGGCCAGCCTCGACGTGTGCCAGGGGCGTGTGGATCTTGACCGCTGCGAGAGCTCCGGCCAGTGTCGAGTTGGTATCGCCGTAGACGATGGCCCACGTCGGCTCGACCGCCGCGATCTCTCGCTCGAGGCCGACGAGCATCGCCGCGGTCTGAGCAGCGTGGGAGTCCGAGCCCACTCCGAGGTTCACGTCGGGTTCGGGGATGCGCAGGTCGGCGAAGAAGACCTCGGACATTCCGACGTCGTAGTGCTGGCCGGTGTGGACGATGATGTGCTCGTGACCAGCCGCCTGGAACGCGGTAGCCAAGGGGGCCAACTTGATGAACTGGGGACGCGCCCCGACGATGCTCAGCAGTCGCACGCTCTCCCCTTGCTAACCGAGATCGAGTTCGGCGAGCTCGGCACGGATGCGCCCCAGGACGGAACCACTGGAGGTCGGGGGCGAGGCTGACGGTGGTGAGCCCAGGAACCGTCTGAGATCCTCTCCATCGCGGCACACCGTGACACGGTCAGCGAAGTCGAGTTCGTCGATGGGCACGACGGCGGCGAGGTCAACGATGGCTGCGGGAACCCCGGCGTGCAGCGCGTCTGCCAGTGCCGACGAGTAGATCGAGAGCGCGACGTCGGCGCAGCCCAGCACCGATCGGAGCGGAGCCTCTCGATCCGTGAGCACCCGTATCCGCGGAGAGGTGAGCACCTCACGCTCGAGCTCGCCGCTGGCTCCCTCGCGCAGCTTGACCAGCAACTTCCACCCCGGGAGCGCCTCCACCGTCGCTCGGATCGATTCGTAGGTGCGACGGATGCTGCTGGTCGTGAGCAGCGGTCCTTTCGCGGCCTGCGGGAAGAGCACCGCCAGACGGTCCCGATCCTTCCACGCCACGATGTGCTCGGGGCACGGCGCGTCGGTGACTTCCCAGGCGGCGTTCCCCACGGAGGCGATCCGTCGACGCGGGTCGTAACCGTCCAGGTGCATCGCGCGCTCGGCTCGTTGGCTCCATGCCAACATGAGGTCGAAGCTCAGGAGGTCGGCGATCGAGAACGGGAGGATGGCACCGTGCTGGACATCGATACTCGTGACCGGCGCCGTGCTGGCCAGCGGCCCCCAGACCGTCCGGTCCATCGATCCGGCGAGGACGCGCACCTCGCGCGAACGCACGAGCCCGTCCAGCGGACTCGCGATCTTGAGCAGCTGCAGGCCCTCGGCGAGGACATCGAGGAGCTCGTGGCGCTGTGCGGGGTCCGACAACGACAACTGCTCTTCGGCTCGCACCAGGGCTGCCGTGCCGGCTCCGTGAGCCTCTTCGTCGATGTGGAGCTCGGCGAACGTTGCGGCGTCGATCGTAACGCGGGGCCCGGCGATGGCCTCGATCGTCTCGTGCGTACCGGGACGGTCGTTCTTCGCGAGCAGGACCGTCGGAAGCCGCTCGCCGAGCTCAGCGGCGAGGCACGTCAGGATGGCGCGTTCCGTCGCTGCCCCGACGAGGACGACGGCGCTGCCACGTGGGACGCTGGAGGTCGCCTCTGTCCCGTGGGGCGGGCCACGACGGGCGCCCAGCGCCTTGCGGTGTCGGGCCAGAAGATCACGTCGCACCGTGTGGCCCGCCGTGAACGGACCGCCGGGCGCATCGATCGCCTCGGCTACGTCCACAAGCTGCGTGGTCGTCAACATCGTGTTGACGACGGTCGCCGGCCCACGGTGGGTGCGGAGGAAGGCGATGAGCGGCGGAAGCTCCTGGATGCCTAGGCGCAGCGTGAGAGCCAGACGCAGGACCGGCACGAGATCCAGGCTCGGCACCAGATCCCGGAGTAGCGAGGGAGTAGCGGCGAGCAGGGCGTCGACGCGCTCGTCCGCAAGCCGGCGTGCCGTGGGGAAGTAGTCGGGTAGGAGCGCGACGGCAGGGACATCGGCCAGCGGCTCCACGTCGACCGCGGTGACCTTGCTGGAGGATCCGAACCGCTCACGCAGAAGTCGATCGAGCTTCGTCGATCGGTGGCGGAGGTAGATCGTCTCAGGAGTCCTGGCACGTCCGTGCGCGCCGGCAGGCATGACCGCTTCGTTGCTCTCCGGATCAGGCAAGCCGAGGAACCTGCCGATGACGGCGGCCGAATGTCGGCCCGAGTGGTAGGTGCTCACGTAGGCGGGGCCACGGGCGGCGATCGCGCGGTACCGATCGGGTTCCGCGCAGATGGAGGAGAGCACCTCACCCAGATCGTCCGGTGTCGCCTCGACGATGGGGACCTCGGTCCCGAGTTTGGCGATTCGGTCTCGGATCGGCTCGCGGATGTGTCCGACGACGACCCTCCCAGAGGCGAGGGCTTGGGAGGCCAGGAGTCCGTAGCTGCCGATACGGAACTGGTCGAGCACGACATCGGCATCGCGTAGCGTGTCCGGCATCTGCTCGAACGGAACGCCTCGGAGACGGCGGTACTCGATCCGACCCGCCTCGTGGAGCGGTACGCACACCTCGTCGACGTACCCCGAGCCCTTCATCACCTCCTTCGACGGGGCGTGGACGACGACCGGCCGGTCACGTCGGAGCGGTGGTCGACCACCTCCCCACGTGCCCAACTCGAGCACGTGGGGGAGCCACGTGGCTGAGGGAACGTCATCGAGCAGGTCGACGGTGGTCACGAACATCGGTCCATCGAAGGCTTCGACGTAGGGCCGGATCGCGTCCACCTGGGTCTGCAGCTTCTCGGTGAGCGGATGCTCGCCGCCGCGGAAGGGCGACCACGGCTCGATCTCCGCGTGGCGTCTGGGATCGCGGATCTCCGAACCGCGGAAGACGAGGCCGACCGCGATCCGGTGACTCGCCAGGGCGGGTAGGTCGTCGAAGAAGTACCTCCCGTTCAACCGGCCGAGCACCGAGAGCGCCTGCTCGACCAGCACGTGCGAATAGTTCTCGAGGACGTAACGCGTCCACTGCAGCTGCCAGTCGAGCGAACGCCACTGTCCGATCGAGATGCTGTGATGGCTCGGGAACGCCATGTCGAGGCGGCCGGTCGCGAACTGGACCCCGAACACCTCGACGTCGACCGAGGGGTACCACTCCTGTAGTGCCTGCGACCAGGCCCATGCCTGTCCGTTGCCGTTCCTCGGGCCGATCCCCAGGCGACGCACACGCGCGAGGGCCTTCGCCAGCGGTGGAGTCAACGGGGTGGGACGACTCGCCTGGACCGGGGTGCGATGGCTGGGTAGGTCGCGGCCGAGCAGTTGCCCGTAGGCGGTTACGAGATCGCCGGTGCTGGCAGTGTGGTCCAAGACGACATCGAGGCCCTGCCGCTGGGCTCGCGGTAGCCGACACGCCGTCTCGTCGTCCGCCACCACGTAGAGATCCTGGCCCGTCGCGGCGCCACGGATCCGGAAGTCGAACGCGACGCGTACCGCGGCGGGATCCAGCACATGCACGACATCAGGTCGCAACTCGTCGAGAGCCGGCCCGAGGATCAGTTCGAACTCGTCGGCGCGTCGTTCCGGCTGGGTCTCCGCGTCATGATCGGCGTCACCCTGTGGGGCACCGATCTCGACCCGTCGGCGTTCGACCCTGCGGCGCACGGCGATGCCACGGCGCAGCGTCCCGATGTAGATCCTGGCCAGCCACCCCAGCGCGCGACGGATGGGTTTAGGGGCGTCCGCGACGGCGACCTTGGTCCGAGCGATCCTGGTGGCGGTGCGACGTTCGCGCAGCTTCCCGCGCTGACGGGCACTAGTGACCTCGTCCTGGTCGGACAGGCCCACGAGCCGCCGCCACCGGGGCACTCGGTTCCCGCCTCCGCCCCGTCGCAGTCGGATCCGGTGGGGTACCTCGACGTGCCAGAAGCCATCGCCCTGGGTGATCCCACGCTGGGATCCGTGAGCGAGACCCACAACCGTCACCTCGAGGCCGTGCCTGGCGAGGCTCCGTGCGATGTCCTCGACCTGAGGGTCGCCGACGAGGCGTCGTCCTGCGGTGATGACCACGTGGGCGACCGCAGGCTCGGCCGTTTCACCCACGCGTGTTCCTCCCGAGCTACGAGCGGGGATGCCCAAGCCTAGTGCCCAGCCCCGGGACCGCAGCCGGGTCGAGGAGCGCCGCTGGATCCGCCCCCGTCGCCAGAGCCAGGACGGCCCGGGCGACCCGCCCGGCAGGGTTGTCGGCCACGAGGTGGGGGTTGCGTTCGAAGTACGCGTGCCGACGCCGATCCGACGCCTCGCGGACCGCGGGATCCGTCAGGAGCGAGACGACCCCGTGACGGGTCTGGTCCTCGGTCGTGGCACCGTCGGCGAGGCCGACGTCGACGTAGGGAACGGGTAGCGGCTCACCCGTCAGGTTCACGGACAGCACGCGACGGTCGAGGATCGCGGCCTCGATGACCACCGTGCTCCACCCTGAGACAACCAGGTCGGCTTCGACCAACTGCTCCGCGATCGCCCCGCCGTGGCCGACGGTGAAGTGATCAGGTGAGAGATGTCGAGCGAGGAGACCTTCGTACCACACGCCACGGCTCTCGGGGTCCCGCGGGTGCATCCGCACGTCGAGGCGAGCGTCGGGGACCTGCGCGACACCGCTGGCCACCGCGCCGAGCAGCCGCTCACAGTACGTCTCGGCGTAGCGCTGCAGCGCGAGCAGTACCCGGGAGCTCGAGCCTTGGGGCCGCGCTCGCGCCAACAGTTCCTCCCGGCGGGTCACGAGCGCGGTGAACCGGGGGATCCCCGTCATGAGGATCCGGTGAGGGGCGCAGCCGAAGTAGTCGATGTACAGATCGCGCGTGTGGTCATCGTGAACGGCGATCCAATCGGCCTGTAGCGGCTTCCACCGCGGCGAGGCGGAGAACACGGCAGCTTGCGGGAAGAGGCTGGGCACGCGGTGCCGGCGCGCGAGGGCTGCTGCGATCCGTGCCTCGGGGAACCGATCGGGAGCGAGGATCAGCGCGTCGGGGCGGCGACGCTCGAGGTGGCGGTCGAGGTGGATGGCGAACCTGCGGTACGCCGGAAGACGAGCACGAACCAGCCGTTCCACGTGCGGCTCGAGAACGGGCCAGATGTCGACGTCGTCGACCCCCCAGCTACGTCCGCTGGCCTGCGCGAGCGCCTCACGTGCCGTCCACCACAGGATCGAGGGCAGTCCGATGGCAGCGTCGTGCTCGGACGTCAGGAGCGCGAGGTGGTCGTCGAGCTCCACCCGTCCTGGGTAGCGCTCGGCCAGGTCGCGGTACTCGATGTAGCTGGTCTCCTTCGTGCCCAGGAGTGGGATGTCGATGACCGCTCGGTCGGTCAGGCACTCGAGCACCGGCGCCGAGTTCTGGACGTGCTGGGCCATGGGTGAGGCGATCACGGTGATGGTCGGCGTCGAGCGACGTCGTCGCCGGGGGCGGTGACCCGTCCGAGAGGCGGTGCGTGGGAGGGGCCACAGCGTCGGGGGTTCGACGAGCACAGGCGGTGTCACCCCGGCAGCGCGGTCGTGGTACTCGTCGGATGTCCACGGCAGGGCGTCGTACAACCCCGCCCGGCTCGACGCCCAGTACGACAGCACACGGTCCGGGCCGAACCGCTCCTCCGCGAAGCCTCGCACGGTGCGGTTCAGTCGGTTGTCACCGAGCAGGAAGATCACCTGCCGGTAGCGTCCAGAACGGAGGAGGTCAGCGAGGACGGTCACCGTCTTCCCCACCGCGAAGGCGCTGTCTCCGACGCGGTACGACATCCGATCGAGGAGGTCGACGCCCACGATGTGATGGAGTTCAGACGGCAGGTTCGATGCGATCAGCGCAACGATCCGCTCCCCCAGCGGATCGGTCTGTGTCGCGACACGCACGTCGAGGCTCTGCAGCCCCTCCGTTCCGTGGTCGAGCAGTGCCGTGATGCCCCCTGGGCTCAGCCTGGCGACCTTGTCGCTCAGCCGCGACTCCGTCACGACGACGTGCCCTTCCGGCATCAGACGAAGGTACGCGGGCAGGATCACCGGACTGACGCCGGCCTCCACGACGACGAGGTCCGGCCCTCGATCGTGAGGCGGGAGAGGTCGAACCTCGTCGAGCGGTCTCTCGGGCAGGTCAGCGAGTGCGAGGAGCAAGCCCTCCGCTTCGGTATCGTCCACGACCAGCTCCAGGACCTCCTGGAGCAGGTGCCGAGCGACCTCGCGCTCGCCCTCGGCCAGGTACTGCCGGGCACGTCCTCGCAGTGCGACCGCGAAGCGAACCGGCAGCTTGGGATCGCCGGGGTACAGCTCGAACGAGCGCCGGAACAAAGGCAACGCGTCCGCGTACAGGCCCTCCCTCGTCGCGAGCTTCGCCTTGTGGTGCAGCAGACCCGCCAGCTTGGCGGTCGCCTTGGCGAAGGTCGGATCTGAGTCGACGACCGCTTCGAAGCGGTCGATCGCGGTATCGATGTCGCCGGTCTTGTAGGCCGCCTGACCCTCGGCGTAGAGCGTGGCGGTGTCGCGACGATCCATCGGTGGAGGCCCGTGAGTGCGAGTCGGGGTTACGGCCGACCGACACGGGGAAGGCGACGTGTGGGTCGTAGGCTGGCCGAGCCTAACAGCATCGTGATCTCCGAGCGGTGGGAGGACGTGGCGGGAGTGGGGGCACCAGGATCGACGGGACCGTGGTTCCACCTCGGCCACGCCGGCCCGGCATCCGCGTGGCTCCGGCACGTGCTGATCCGCCGACACCCTCAACTGCGTCTGTTCCCGCAGGCGAACCGGCTGGCGCCCACGTTGCTCCGACGCATCCCCGGGGAGCGTGAGTTCGATCCGGACCACCCTGCGTGGCAGTCGCTGGTGCGCGCGGCTCGACCGGTGATGGGCAAGGTGAGCGTGGCCTCGTTCGATGGGTTCACCGCGCTCGGTGAGGCGACGCGGTCCTCCCTGGAACGCAGCTTGAGACGCCTCGGTTCTCTCTTCCCCGAAGCTCGCATCCTGTTCGTCGTCCGCGAACAGGTGGCTGCCGTCGCCACGGCGTACGCCGAACATCTCGATGCGGGCGGCCAGGGCAGTGCACGGCGTTTCGTGAGCGAGCTGTGCCAGGAGGGCGCGAGCGACGTCCTGCACCACGACGCGACGATCGAGCTCCTCCGTGACGTCTTCGGGGACGATCGGGTCGAGGTCCTGCTCGACGAGGACTGCCTCGTCGATCCCGAGGCGTGGGCCGCTCGCTGCTACTCGTCCCTGGGGGTTCAGAGTGACGCACCGTGGCTCGTCGACCTGGAGCGTCCGTCCCTGTGCGCGAGGTCACGTTCGACCGTCATCCTCCAGCGTGCGCTCAACCGAGCGTTCGGTCCCTCTACCTCCGATCCGAGGACCGTCACCCCCCGGTGGCCTGGTTGGGTGAGATCGCTCCCCGTGCCTCGCGCCGGTCCTGTCGACGAGGACCCCCGGGTCAGGTGGGAGACCCCGATCGCCTCCATGCCATCATCACTGGCGCGCGACCTCGGTCGGCGCTACGTGCAGAGCAACCGCCGCGCCGAGCAGATGACGGGGTACGACCTCTCCGGTGCTGGCTACGCCGTCACGTCCTGACCTACCGACCAGTTGCCGTGGTAGTTCCCGCGGTCCTCCACCTCGTGGAAGAGCCCCGCCTCGACCGCCGCGACCAAGCGCGGGACGAAGTCAGCTACCGAGCGCTGCGTCGTGAACCCGAGGACGCGCTCGATCTTGTCGAAGGACACCCGGTAGTTGCGCGGGTCGGAACCGTGCTCCCCGTACTCGACCTCCCCGTCGAGGTGGCGAAGGATCTCCTGAACGATCGTGGCCTTCGTCCAGTTGCTATCGCCACCGCCGACGTTGAAGACCTCGCCGGCGACGTCAGTGCTCGACGCCTGGAGCGCGAGCAGGATGGCGCGGGCGATGTCATGGGTGTGACAGTACGGCCGCCAGGTGTCCTTGTCGTAGACGAGGAGGTTCCGGCCGAGCGCGAGTTCGCGGACGAACTCGTTCACGGTCAGGTCGAACCGCATGCGGGGCGATCCCCCGTACGCGGTCGCGATCCGGAGGATGACGGGTTCGAAGGCGAGCTCGTCCTGCTCCTCGACCAGCCACCTCTCGAGTGCCACCTTGGTCTCGGCGTACAGCGACTTCGGGTTCAGCGCATCGGTCTCGACGGCCGGCGTGTCGGTGTCACGGAGCCCGTAGTTGCTGCACGTCGACGTGAAGACCACGCGCTCGACGCCGGCGTCTGACGCGGCCTGAAGGAAGCGTTCGCTGCCATCGACGTTGATGCTGCGCGTCAGATCGGGGTACTGCTTGCTGATCGGATCACCGACCATCGATGCGAGCAGAACGACGTCGGTGATGTCCTCGAACGCCGCGGACGAGGCACCGACGTCGCGCAGATCCCCCCGGACGAGCGAGAACGCTGGCTCGTCGATAACGCTGGAGAGGGAATCCGCGTGTCCGTAGATGAACCGGTCGAGGACCCGGACGCGGTAACCGGATGTCAGGAGGGCGCGTACCAGAACCGAACCCACGTACCCGCCACCCCCGACGACGAGGACGTGGCGGTTCGCCGGTGCGGTGTCGGACATGTTTCACCCCGAGATGTGGGCGTGACGGGAGCGGGCCGTGCAGCGTAGCGCTGACTCACCAACGCGAAGATGGCGTAGGGCCACCGCTGAGTACGCTGACGCGCAGCCAGCACGGAGTCCACGACACCCGATGACGACGATCGCCCTCGTCCCGGCGCGAGGTGGTTCGAAGGGGCTGCCCGGCAAGAACCTCGCACGCGTCGCCGGGCGGACACTCGTCGCTCGCGCCGTGCAGGTCGCCGCGGCGTGTCCCGAGATCGACGAGATCGTGGTCTCCAGTGACGACGACGCCATCCTGCACGAGGGAGAGGTCAGCGGCGCAACGCCGCTGCGTCGACCTGCCCAACTCGCGACCGACGAGGCGCCGACCCTGGATGTGGTCGCCCATCTCCTCGCGGAGCGGCCGGACGCGGACCTACTCGTGCTGCTGCAACCGACCTCGCCGCTGCGCAGCCCGGACGATGTCCAGGCCTGTCTGCGGTCGGTCGGCTCGGCACCGGTCGCCGTGACGGTCACACCGGTCGAGCATCCGATCGAGTGGACGTTCCGCCTCGGAACGGGAGGCGAGCTCCTGCCGGCTTCGGGCTGGGACGGTGTGGTGGGACGTCGTCAGGACGCGTCATCGACGTACCGACTGACGGGCGCGGTCTACGTGGCTCGGGCCGAGCATCTGCGTGCTGGAGGGGCGCTCGTCGGGCCGGGCACAGTCGGTATCGTGACACCGCGCGCGCGGGCGATCGACGTCGACGACCATCACGATCTCCTCGTCGCGCGCATCCTGGCGGCGGAGAGCGGAGACGGGAGCAAGGTGGCCGATGAGGTGGTCCTCTTCGGCGGGGGAGGTCACGCTCGAGCCGTCGCGGACGCCCTGGGGCGGATGGGGACCGAGGTCGTGGCCATCGTCGATCCGGCGGCAGACCGAGCCGTCGAGGGCGTGCGTGTGGTCACCTCGGACCCGGCGGGCATCGAGCTGACCCGCGAGCTGGGGGTCGCCGCGGTGGTCGCCATCGGAGATAACGCGACCCGTCGCGCGCTCTGCGTGCGCATCTCCAACGCGGGTGTCTCGCTCCCACCCATCGTCGCGCGGACGGCAACCGTGGCTCGCGACGCGCAGCTCGGGTCGGGATCTGTGGTGCTCGAGCACGCGCACGTCGGGCCCGGAGCTCGCGTCGGCGCGGCCGCCATCGTCAACACCCACAGCGTCGTCGAACACGGCTGCGTCGTCGGGCCGGGAGCCCACGTTGCGCCAGGCGCCGTCCTCAACGGAGGCGTCGAGGTCGGAGACGAGGCGCTGGTCGGCGCCGGCGCGGTGGCGCTACCGCTCAGCCGCGTCGGGAGGCACGCTCGCGTGGGAGCTGGTGCCGTCGTCCGCGATGACGTCCCCGACCACGTCACCGTCGCGGGCGTGCCAGCACGGACCCTGGGACCCTCGTGACCTCGTCGGACATCCGCCTCGCGGACGGGACGCTCATCGGAGAGGGCCGCCCGTGTTTCGTGATCGCCGAGGCGGGTGTCAACCACAACGGCGAGGTGCAGCTCGCCCACGATCTGGTCGATGTGGCCGCCGAGGCACGAGCCGATGCGGTCAAGTTCCAGACGTTCGATCCGGCAGCGTTGAGCGGTGAGGCTGCGGAGACCGCTCCCTACCAGGTGCGCACGACGGGACTGCGGTCGCAGCGAGGCATGCTCGAGTCGCTGACGCTGCCTGCGTCTGCGTGGGCGGAGCTACGCGACCACGCTGCTGAGCGCGGCCTCGTCTTCCTCTCGACACCGTTCGATGTGGGTAGTGCCGAGCTGCTCCTCGATCTCGGTGTTCCGGCGCTCAAGGTGCCGTCGGGGGAACTCGACAACCTGCCGTTCATCCGCTCGCTCGCTCGTCTCGATCGACCGCTGCTCATCTCGACTGGCATGGGCACACTCGATGAGGTGAAGGCGGCGCTCGATGCGGCCGCTGAGGCCCCCGGGACAGCGCTCTTCCACTGCGTCACCGCGTACCCCACCCCCGCGGGTGACGCGAACCTCCTCGCGATCCGAACGCTGCGACAGCAGTTCGAGGTCCCGGTCGGCTGGTCCGACCACACCGTCGGGCCCGTCACGGCGGTGGCGTCCGTCGCCCTCGGAGCAGCGCTCATCGAGAAGCATCTGACGCTGGACCGCGGGATGGCGGGACCGGATCACGAAGCGTCGGAGGATCCCGGTTCGTTCGCCTTCTTCGTCGAGGCGGTGCGCGAGGCAGAGACAGCACTCGGAGACGGTGTCAAGCGGCCCCGACCCTCGGAGGAACCGAACCGCATCGCAGCTCGACGGAGTTGGCACGCCGCGCGCGACCTCGCCACGGGAACCACCCTCGCCGATGCCGATGTGGTCGCGTTGCGTCCCGCGACAGGGCTATCACCCTCCGTCCCGGTCGCGGGGTTGACCCTCGTGCGCGATGTCGCAGCCGGAGCCGTCATCACCGCCGCCGATCTGACGTCTCGCCCGGACGCCCAAAGATGAGGACCATCGCCGTCTTCACCGGCACCCGTGCCGAGTACGGGCTGCTGTACTGGGTGCTGCGCGAACTCGAACAACGACCCGAGGTGGCACTCCAGCTCATCGTCGCGGGCACGCACCTCTCTCCAGAGTACGGACACACGGTGGACGTGATCGTCGAGGATGGGTTCCCGGTCGGCGCGCGGATCGAGATGTTGCTCTCGAGCGACACCCCGGTCGGGGTGACGAAGTCCGGTGGTTTGGCGCTGATCGGGCTGGCCGACGCGCTCGACCGCCTCCAGCCCGACCTGCTGCTGCTCGTGGGGGACCGCTACGAGGCGGCCGCCGCCGCCTTCGCCGCCGCGATCGCACGGGTACCGGTCGCCCACATCCACGGTGGCGAGGTGACCGAAGGGGCCGTGGACGATCAGCTGCGTCACGCGATCACCAAGCTCTCGCACCTCCACCTCGTCGCGGCGCCCGAGTTCGCCCGTCGCGTGACGCAGATGGGAGAGGACCCAGCCTGCGTCCACGTCGTCGGGGCGCCGGGTCTGGACCACGTGCTACGACTCGACCTGCTCGACCGATCCGGCCTCGAGGCCGAGCTCGGGCTCGAACTGCGCGTACCGACGTTCCTTGTGACCTACCACCCGGCGACACGGTCGACGACCTCTCGGCCTGGCCTCGTCGCCCTGATCGATGCCCTGGAACGTTTCCCGGACGCGACGGTGGTGTTCACGTACCCGAACGCGGACGTCGAGGGACGAGCGCTCGGCGACGAGATCGAACGGTACGTGGCGGTCCGCCCCGGCCCCACGGGACTGTTCACGTCCCTGGGGCAGCGTCGGTACCTCAGCGCCGTACGCCACGCCGATGTGGTGGTGGGCAACTCCTCGAGCGGTCTCATCGAGGCACCGGCGCTCGGAACCCCGACGGTCAACATCGGCCCGCGCCAGCAAGGTCGGTTACGCGGCGAGACCGTCATCGACGCCGAGGCATCCTCCGACGCCATCGAGTCCGCGATACGCCGCGCCCTCGAGCCGGATTTCCGTGAGCTGTGCGCGTCCGCCGGCTCGCCCTACGGCGACGGCCGCTCCGCCGCACGGATCGTTGACATCGTCACGAGCGTCGACCTGGCCGCGATCACCCGGAAGCGTTTCCACGACGTCGGGCTAGGGGAGGCCTGATGTACGAGCAACTCCAAGCGGTGCTCATCGGTCCGGATGCGACCATCCGGGACGCGATGGAGACGATCGACATCGGTGCCGTGGAGATCGCACTCGTCGTGACGGGTGACGGCCACCTGCTGGGCACGGTGAGCGACGGCGACATCCGTCGCGCTCTGCTCGGGGGCGCGACGCTCGAGGATCTCGTGGAGCCGATCATGGCGGCCTCCCCGACGGTGGTGTCGCCGGACGCGTCACGCGCGGACGTCCTCGACCTCATGCGAGCACGATCGCTCAGTCAGGTCCCCGTCGTCGGCGCCGAGGGTCGACTCGTCGGACTCCACGTCATGCGCGAACTCCTCGGCAGTGTCGAGCGTGACAACTGGGCCGTCATAATGGCTGGGGGTCGCGGGACCCGCCTCGGTTCGCTGACCGCCGAGACGCCCAAGCCGATGCTCCGGGTCGCCGGCCGCCCCATCCTCGAGCGCATCGTTCTGCACCTCGTCGGTTCAGGGATCCGGCGCATCTACCTCGCTGTGAACTACCTCGCAGAGATCGTCGAGGAGCACTTCGGCGACGGCAGCAGCCACGGCTGCTCGATCCGGTACCTGCGCGAGGATGCCGATCGACCACTCGGCAGCGCGGGAGCGCTGGGCCTGCTCCACGAGACCGGCGCCATTCCTGCCGACCCGGTGCTGGTCATGAACGGCGACCTGATCACCGACTTCAACGTCGGCGCGATGCTCGAACGTCACGCGGCAGGCAAGGGTGTCGCAACGTTGGCCGTGAAGGAGTACCGCCACCAGGTTCCCTTCGGCGTCGTCGAGGAGCGTGAGGGCTGCGTGGTCGATCTGCTCGAGAAGCCGATCAGCACGTGGCAGGTCAACGCCGGGATCTACGCCATCGAACCGGTGCTCCTTCCACGCGTCCCGACCGACCGCGAGTTCCCCATGACGGAGCTGCTCGAGGATGCTCGCGCACGGGGTGAGCGGGTCACCACGTGGCGGATGACCGCCGACTGGCAGGACGTCGGACAGCCCGCGGAGCTCCGTCGGGCGCGAGGGGAGTGACGTGACGGAGCGCCCCATCCCGCTGTCGGTCCCGTTGCTGGGCGGGAACGAGAGCCGCTACGTCGAGGAGTGCATCGAGACGAACTACGTGTCGTCGGTGGGGCCGTTCGTGGATCGGTTCGAGCAGGAGTTCGCGATCTCCGTGGGCGCACGGCACGCCGTGGCGTGTTCGACCGGGACGGCTGCGCTGCACGTTGCGTTGCGGCTCGCCGGCGCAGAACCGGGCGAACTCGTCGCGCTGTCGAGCTTCACGTTCATCGCATCGGGCAACGCCGTGACCTACACCGGGGCGGCTCCGCTCTTCGTCGACAGCGAGCCACGGACGTGGAACCTCGATGCGGAACTGCTGCACGACGAAGTCGTCCGCCGCGCTACGCGCGGCGGCGAGGTGCCGAAGGTCATCGAGGTCGTCCACATCCTGGGACACCCGTCGGAGCTGGAGCCCATCCTCGCCCTGCGTGACCGGTTCGACATACCGATCGTCGAGGACGCGGCGGAATCCCTCGGCGCCACGTACCGAACGGGGTCCCTGGCGGGACGCCACGTCGGCACCATCGGCTCCATGGGATGCTTCTCGTTCAACGGGAACAAGATCATCACCACCGGCGGTGGCGGCATGATCGTCACCGACGACGCCGAGCTGGCGAGCCGTGCGAAGCACCTCACGACCCAGGCGAAACGACCCGGCCTCGGCTACGTCCACGACGAGGTGGGTTACAACTACCGCTTGACCAACGTCGCCGCGGCGATAGGGGTCGCGCAACTCGAACAGCTCCCGTCCTACCTGGATGCGAAGCGGAAGCTGGCTGCCAGGTACACGGAGGCCTTGGCCGAACTGCCTATCGACCCCGCACCTCACGCCGGGTGGGCTGACCCGTCCTTCTGGCTCTACTCGGTACTTCTCGCGGACGGTGCCCCACCGCGGGACCAGGTCCTCGACCGGCTGAACGAGGCAGGGGTCCTCGCTCGACCGCTGTGGCTGCCGCTGCATCGTCAGCCTCCGTACGAGGGCGCCATCTTCATCGGATCCACGGTGGCGGACGACCTGTACACCCGTGGCCTTTCGCTGCCCAGTTCGGTCGGTCTCACCGACGGCGAGTTCGAGCGCGTCGTTGAGGAGTTCCGGAAGGCACTCGGGACCTGAGGCAGCGGTAGCCTCGTCGTTGGACGCGCTCGCGTCTGGATCCGCAGAAGAGAGGTCCCGGATGGACGTCTGCATGGTCGCGCTCGGCAAGATCGGTCTGCCCCTGGCGGTGCAGATCGCGAGCAAAGGCCACCGCGTGCGGGGCGTGGACATCGATGAGCGCGTCGTGGATCTCGTCAACAGCGGTCACGAGCCGTTCCCCGGCGAGGCGGATCTCGATGTGCGGCTCAAGGACGTGGTCGAGCGTGGACTGCTCACCGCGACGACGGACGGGGCCGGGGCGGTAGCCGCCTCCGAGATCGTGGTCGTGGTCGTTCCGCTGATCGTCGATGCCGTTGGTCGCCCCGACTTCGGGGCGTTAGACGCCGCGACGCAGACGGTCGCCGCGGGGTTGCGGCCGGGCACCCTGGTCAGCTACGAGACCACGCTCCCGGTCCATACGACGAGACGGCGCTTCGGTCCGATGCTGGAGCGTGGGAGCGGTCTGACCGTCGGGCAGGACCTGTTCCTGTGTCACAGCCCCGAGCGTGTCTTCAGCGGACGGGTCTTCAGCGATCTTCGGCGCTACCCCAAGCTCGTGGGGGGTACCGATCCGGAGAGCGCGCGCCGCGCCGTGGCGTTCTACGAGGCCGTCCTCGATCTGGACGAGCGCCCCGACCTCGATCGTCCGAACGGTGTGTGGGACCTGGGCAGCGCCGAGGCCGCGGAACTGGCCAAGCTCGTCGAGACGACGTACCGCGACGTCAACATCGCGCTCGCGAACGAGTTCGCGGTCTTCGCCGACCGCATCGGGGTCGACGTCTACGACGTGATCGCCGCTTCCAACAGCCAACCCTTCAGCCACGTGCACCAACCCGGTGTCGCGGTCGGGGGTCACTGCATCCCCGTGTACCCCCGCTTCTACCTGTCGACCCACGAGGATGCCGTGATCCCTCGTGCGGCCAGGACCGTGAACGAAGGGATGCCGAGGTACGCCGTCGAGCTCCTCTCGAACGCGACCGGGTCGCTGTCGGGAGCGCGGGTCGCGGTGCTGGGAGCGGCGTACCGTGGAGGGGTCAAGGAGACCGCCTTCAGCGGGGTCTTCCCACTTGTCGCGGAGCTCCGAAATGCTGGCGCGACAGCCCTGGTGCACGACCCCCTCTACGGAGACGACGAGCTCACCGAGCTGGGGTTCGCGCCGTACCGGTTCGGAGAGCCGGTCGACGCCGCGATCGTGCAGGCCGATCACCGCGAGTACGCGAGCATCGGCCCCGGCGAACTGCCGGGCATCCGGGTCCTCGTGGACGGGCGGGCCTGCACCGACCCGGCCCGTTGGGAGCAGGTCCCGCGCCTGGTCATCGGTGCGGGCAGATCCTGAAGGTGGCGGCGTGGGACAGCTCGGACCGTTACCGCAGTCTCCGACGGTCTCGGTGATCGTTCCGGCGCGCGACGATGCTGATGGATTGCCTGCGGCCGTCGCGTCGGCCCTGGAGCAGCAGGTACCCGGTTCCCTCGAGGTGATCGTCGCGGTCGGGCCGTCGCGCGACGGGACCGAGACGGTGGCCGCCTCGCTGGCGGACTCCTCACCCGCCGTGAAGGTGGTGGCGAACCCGTGGGGTCTGACGTCGGCGGCGCTGAACGCGGCCATCGCCGCATCTTCCGGGGAGGTCGTCGTCCGGCTGGACGCCCACGCGGTCCTGCCGCCGGGGTACATCGCGCGGGCGATCGAGATCCTCCGTGACACCGGGGCGGTCAACGTCGGGGGACGCCAGGTCCCGGTTGCGGACGAGGGCTTCGCCAGAGCGGTCGCGCACGCGATGCGTTCCCCGGTCGGGAGCGGCGGTGCGACGTACCGTTCGGGTGCGCGCCCCGGCGTGGTCGACACGGTCTACCTCGGCGTCTTCCGGCGCCCCGCACTCGACCAGGTCGGTGGCTTCGACGAGACCCTGGTCCGCAACCAGGACTACGAACTCAACCACCGCCTCCGACGCGCCGGCGGGGTCGTCTTCTTCCATCCCGACCTGGCGGTGGAGTACCGGCCCCGTGACACGGTCGGAGCGCTGTGGCGCCAGTACTTCCAGTACGGGGCGTGGAAACGCCGCGTGCTTCGGCGGTTCCCTGGCTCCGTGCGGCTGCGTCAGCTCGTCGCACCGACGCTGGTGCTGGCGCTCGTCGTCGGGGCGGTGCTCGCTCTCACGTGGTCCCCCTGGCCGCTCGTGGGGCTGGTCACGGCGTGGATCTTCGTGCTCCTCGCTGGCGCGTGCGCGAGCGCTCGTTCGCTCGCGGCAACGCCTCCAGTTGCCGTTGCCCTGGCCGTGATGCACCTCGCCTGGGGGGTAGGCTTCCTCATCGGTCGGGCGACCGCGTCCCGACCCCCTCCCGAGCCATGAGCGATCCCGACGTCGTACCCGGATCAGCCGAGGAGCGGTCCTCGGACACGTCCGCGACCCCGTCACCGGCCCCTCGGCCGTCCCCGAGCGCCGCAGGGTTCACGACCGATCATCAACGGCTGCTGACCAGGCTCAACGAGCACGGCTTCCGCTTGATCATGATGGCGGACGCGCTGGTCCTGCTCGCGATCGCCTTCGGCACGCAGTTCGCGATCCACGGCTGGGCGTGGCCGGACTACCCCAAGTCTCTCTACGTGGTCTCGTTCCTCCTCGTGACGGGTCTGTACCTCGGGACCTTCTACTTCGGCGGTCTGTACGAGCGCGAGCCCCGTCTGGGGCCGCCGCCGGCCCTCCCGCGGGTCACCCGACACGTGCTCGCCGCTACGGGTCTGTTCGCGATACTGGAGTTCGGCGCGACGTCGGCCGCGCAGCGACTGGGCTACGTCACCGACCGTGCGCTGCCGATGCCCCTGACGAACCTGGTGGTCATCTTCGTCCTCGGCGCGGTCGGGGTCGCCGGGAACCGCAAACTCGCCAACTGGCTCCGCCTGAACCGCGAGGGTCCGCCCCGCATCCTCCTCGTGGGCGCCCCTGACGAGGTGAACGTCGCGCGCAGCCACATCGGCGAGGAGCAGAACCGCGCGCGCGTCGTGGGGGCCGCGACCAGTACCGACGATCTCGTCGAGAAGGTCGCGGAGCTGAAGGCCAGCGAGGTCGTGCTGCTGTCGAGCCGGTGGCTCGATGACATCTACCCGACCGTCATCTCCACCCTCGAGGACCGCAACGTCAACGTGCTGCTTCGGGTGACGGGCAAGGAGACGATGTTCGGGCTCGAGCGGGTGCGCCAGGTCGGCGGCATGCCGTTCGTGCTGCTGCGACTGCACACGCTGCCGCGCAGCCGTGCCCACTTCAAGCGCTTCACCGACCTCATCGCGCTGTTCGCCGCCGTCCCGATCCTCGTGCCGATCGTGACGTTCACCGCCCTGTACGTGCTGCTCGTCGCGGGACGCCCCGTGCTGTTCCGCCAGGAGCGAGTCGGGGCGGCGGGGCGGCGCTTCGACATGATCAAGTTCCGCACGATGTACTCCGACGCCGAGGAAGATGGCCGCCCTCAGCTCGCGACGCGCGACGACCCGCGCATCATCCCGGCGTGCCGGTGGCTCCGCGCCACCCGCCTGGACGAGCTCCCCCAGATCTGGAACGTCGTGCGGGGCGAGATGTCGCTCATCGGTCCGCGCCCCGAACGGGTCGAGTTCGCCGAGCGTTACGAACAGCTCATCCCCGGTTACGAGAGCCGTCACGAGATCCCTCCGGGCATCACCGGGCTCGCGCAGATCCACGGTCGCTACCACACCGATCCGGAGTACAAGCTCGGCTACGACCTGCAGTACGTGGTGAACTGGTCCCCGGTCCTCGACCTCGAGATCCTCGTCCGCACCGTCTGGGTCGTCCTCACCCGCCGGGTCTAGTCCGGTAGACCCGTCTCGCGGAGGACCTCGCTGACGTCGTCGGGGCGCAGGCCGCGCGCCCCGAGCGCTTGCCGGAGCCGTTCGTTGAGCAGCGGCGTCCCGCAGCGCGGACAGAAGTTGCCCTGCTGCATCTCGCCCGGGATCTCGTAGCCGCAGCGCCGGCACATGTCGACATCTCCGCGCTGGTCGACGCCCACGTCCTGGAGCGCGTCGACGTACCCGCGCGCGTACTCCCACGGCACGTACTGGTCGGGGTCGGGAGCGAACGCGGGTTCGTGCACCGGCGTCTCGCCGGTGTCGAGGAGGGTCCGCAGGTTCTCGCGGAGCATGTCCCAGGGGTAGTAGTGCTCCTCGGCGCAGTCGTGGCAGTACACGCTGACGCCCCTGAACCCCTCGGCGCCGAACGTGTTGTAGAACCGCTCGAGGTCGACGAGGTCCTGGCGGACGAGCGCGGACTCGTGTTCGTCGAGCGGGTCGAGTTCGTCGTCGTACCCGGGGTCGTCGAGCTCTTCGTCGTAGCCGCCACCCCCGAGGTCGTCGTAGTCGTCCGCGGCGCCGTCTTGCTCGTCGCCGTCGTCGAAGGGCTCGTCGCCCGGCGGGTCTGGTGGTTGGTCGCGCATGGGTCCGGCCTGTCGGATGCCCGCAGTCTCGCACGTCCGGCTGCCTGACGCGCACCGACCGCGAGGACGTTGGGGGTGACGGGTACGGTGCGGACGACCCGCCCCGCTCGCGCCGCTCCAGGAGGTACCGTTGGTCGAGGTCGACATCGGAGGTGGTCGCCGCGCGCGCGTCGGCTACGAGCTCGAGGATCTCGATCTGGTGCCGCGCCGACGTACCCGTGACCGCGATCGCATCGACCTCAGCTGGCGTCTGGACGCGTACACCCTCGACCTGCCGCTGCTGGCCGCGCCGATGGACGCGGTCACCTCGCCGGCCACCGCTTCGACCATCGCGGATCTAGGTGGAGTCGGCATCCTGAACCTCGAGGGTCTGTGGACCCGCTACGAGGAACCGGCCGAGGTGTTCGAGGAGATCAGACAGCTCGCACCTGGCCCAGCGGCGACGCGACGGCTCCAGGAGCTCTACAGCCAAGCCGTAAAGGAAGAGCTGATCGGGCGTCGGGTCGAGGAGCTCAAGCGAGCCGGCCACGCCGCGGGGAGCCTCACCCCGCAGAAGGTCGAGCGCTACCACGCCGCCGCGCTGGAAGCCGGACTCGACCTGCTCGTCGTCGTCGGTGTCGTCGTCACGGCACAGCACGTGGCTACGTCGGACGACGAGGAGCCGCTGGACCTGCGTGCCTTCACGGCCCGCTACGACATCCCGGTCCTGGTCGGGGGAGTGGCCAGCGCGAAGTCGGCGCTGCACCTGATGCGTACCGGCGCCATCGGCGTACTCGTCGGGATCGGAGGAGGCAGCGTGTCGACCACGCGCCGCGCCCTGGGCGTCGGTGCCCCGCTCGCCACCGCGATCGCCGACGTCGCCGCCGCCCGCGCGCGGTACCTGCAGGAATCGGGCAGGTACGTGCAGGTCGTGGCGACGGGGGGTATCGCCACCGGTGGGGACGTCGCCAAGGCGGTCGCGTGCGGTGCGGACGCGGTCATGCTGGGCCGGCCGCTGGCCAGTGCAGAGGAGGCCCCAGGACGCGGGGCGTACTGGGGCTTGTCGGCGGCTCACCACGAGCTCCCCCGCGGACGTCTCGACCGCCTCGAGACGCTCGGAACGCTCGAGCAGATCCTGGTCGGCCCGGCGCAGCGCGATGACGGCACCGTCAACCTCTTCGGAGGACTTCGTCGGGCGATGGGCGTGCTGGGCGTGGAGGATCTGCGCGGGCTCCAGCGCACCGACCTCGTCGTGCGCCCCTGAGGAACTCCTCCCGGGTCTCGACCGTCGTACCCTCAGTGGCCATCCGAGGAGATAGTCAGAGGTGATCGGCACGCGAGGGGTCGCCGCGGCGATGATCGCCGTGGTCGCGCTGACGACCGCGTGCTCGGCTGCGAGCGACTTGGCAGACGAGGTCCAGACCGCTGCCGAGGATCTCCGCCCCGAGCCCGTCGAGCAGCCCGACGCCCAAGAGGATCCGGCCCCGCCACCGCAGGAGCCCGGCGCCCCGACCGCGCCGCCAGCCACCGAGGCCCCCGCTCGCGACGACGCCGGCGAGCCGCCGACCGAAGCGCAACCGCCACCGCCACCGATCGATGACGCGGGCGGCGTCGGAGCCAACGGCCGCGCGATCCTGCGAGCCGCGGTGCCGCGGCTGGTCTTCGAGGTGGATGTCCAGGAGGGCGTCGCCCCCTCGCAGGCTGCACTCGACCACCTGACCGCCGTGGCGGGCGGTGTGGTCGACAAGCCCGGCGGCATCGGCTTCGCGGGTGGCAACACCTTCGTCTCCGACCGCACCGAGTGGACCCGCGACGCGCTGCGGGATGCGGTCGCGGCGAACCGCAGCCAGTTCTCCGGTGGCGATGCGGTCGTGGTCTACGTGCTGTACCTGCGGGGCGGGTTCTTCCGCGACGGCGGGCAGACCGGGTCCATCGGCGTCGCCTTCTCCGCGAGCGAGTTCGCCCTGTTCCCCCAGCGCTGGCAGAGCCTGACGAACGGCCTCCTCGGAGGCAGAGACGCGATCGAGCGGGCGGTCCTGGTCCACGAGCTCGGGCACCTGCTCGGTCTCGTCAACCTCACCTACCAGAGCCCGATCGATCACGAGGACCCCGACAACCCGGGCCACTCGTCGAACCGCGGGTCGGTGATGTACTGGGCGATCGAGTCGGATGCGATCGCGCAGGTGTTCGACGGCCCACCTCCTGACCGCTTCGATGACGCCGACCGACAGGACCTCGAGGGTCTCAGGAGCGGTCGCCTCTGACCGCTCGGCGCTACGTTCCAGGCGGCGGGTTCCTCAACGGCGTGGGAAGACCGGTTGTCGCTGCACCTCAGCCTCTTGGCGTTGTTCCTCGGGGTCGCGTTCCACGTCGAGGCCGTGGGGCGTGAGTTCACCGTCAGCTGGATCGACCTGCTCGCCGTTGGCGTGCTCCTCGTCGGGACGGTAGAGGCGTGGCGTCGACGCGTCGTGCGGGTGGACCTCGTCCTGGTGGCCTACGGCGGCCTCCTCGTGGTGGTGCTCGTCCAGGCGCTGGTGTTGCCCGACCCGTGGTCGACCATCGGAGCCAGCAGCCGTTTCCTCACGGCACTGTTCATCCTGTTCGGACTGAGTCAGCTCGCGCCGGGACGAGGCGAGACCGCCAGGTCGTGGGCGCCGGCGTTCCTGGTGTTCGGGCTGGCGCTGACGGCGTGGACGCTCGTGCAGTTGGGCCGCGCCCTCGCCGGCACGGACGCCGGATCGTTCTACGACGTCAAGAACGCCATCGCGCTGCCGATCGGGGCGAGCAACTACCTCGCCGCGTTCCTGCTCGTGTCGGCTCTCATCGGTGTGGTGTACGCCGCGACGCGCCGTGACTGGAACCTCGTCGCGGCCATCGTCGTCCTCGGTCTGGTCGGGACCCTGTCGCGTGGCGCGATGCTCGCCTTCGGCGTCGCGCTGGTCTTCGGGGCGTGGCTGGCGCGATCGTGGCAGCTCCTCGCGGCGGCCGGTGCCACCGCCGTGATCGCCCTCGCACTCTTCGCAGGCGTCGGAGGAGAGGAACAGGACCTCGAGCGCCTCGGGATCGCTGGCGGCAGGTCCGTGGAGCTGGCTGCTGCCAGCACCGCTGCGGTGACCGGCCGCTCCGAGGTGACGGTGCAGGCGGCGCAGGACCCCAACACCAACGGACGACTCGTGCTGTACGAGGCGGCGTGGAACGCGTTCCTCGACGACCCGTTGCTCGGGGTGGGACTGAACCGGCTCGAGACCGTCACGGTCGAGACGGGTCCGCCGCACGACAACGCGCACAACCTCGAGCTGCACGCGCTGGCCAGCGTCGGGATCCTGGGGACCATCCCCTACCTCGCGATCTGGGTGCTCCTCGCCTGGCGTCTCCGCAGCATAGGGCCGGGTACCGAGCGGACCGCCCTGGCCGCGGCGGCGACCGGGCTGTTCGCCCACGCCCAGATCGAGGCACTCGCGTTCACGCGCGGCATCGAGGTCGTCCTCGCGCTCCTGCTGGTCCTGGCGGGATCCCACGCCGGCGCGATCGGGATCCGCGAGTTCGCGCTGGCCCGTCGCCGCACCGCCCACCGGTAGCCTCGACGGGGTCACCGCGCCAGGAGCTGCCCGTGCCCTCGTTCGACGAGGTGCTGGTCGTCGACTTCGGGGCGCAGTACGCCCAGTTGATCGCGCGCCGCGTGCGCGAGGCCCACGTCTACTCCGAGATCGTCCCGTTCACCATCTCCGCGGACGCTGTCCGGTCGCGTCGCCCTGCGGCGATCATCCTCTCGGGCGGCCCCAAGAGCGTGAACGAGGTCGGGGCGCCGCGCATCGACCCCGACATCCTCGACCTCGGCATCCCGGTGCTGGGGATCTGCTACGGCCAGCAGCTCATGGCGGCGAGCCTCGGCGGGACGGTCTCGAAGTCGGGCGTCGGCGAGTACGGCAAGGCGGAGCTGCACACCGACGGTCCCGGCACCGTCCTCGCGGGCACGCCCGAGACGCAGACGGTCTGGATGAGCCACTTCGACGCCGTCATCGATCCGCCGCCGGGCTTCCGCGTGACCGCGGCGACACCGACGTCCCCCTGCGCGGTCATCGAGGACCCGGCACGACACCTGTACGGCGTGCAGTTCCACCCTGAGGTCAGCCACACGCCCTACGGCCGTGACCACCTCCGCCGCTTCCTGTACGACGGAGCCGACTGCCGACCGACCTGGACGCCGGTCAACGTGATCGATGATCTCGTCGGCAGGATCCGAGAGCAGGTCGGCGACCGCCCCGTCCTGTGCGGCCTCTCCGGCGGGGTCGACTCGTCGGTCGCGGCCGCGCTCGTCCACCGTGCCGTCGGCGACCAGCTCACGTGCGTGTTCGTGGACCACGGACTCATGCGCCATGACGAGGGGATACAGGTCGAGCAGACCTTCCGCGACCACTTCGACGTCAACCTCGTGCACGTGAAGGCCGAGGACCGGTTCCTCGATGCTCTGGCCGGCGTCACGGAGCCCGAGACCAAGCGCAAGACCATCGGCGAGCACTTCATCCGCGTCTTCGAAGAGGCCGCACGCGACCTGTACGGCGACACGCCGGGGCCGAAGTTCCTGGTGCAAGGGACCCTCTACCCCGACGTCATCGAGTCGGGCAGCGACACCGCGGCGACCATCAAGAGCCACCACAACGTGGGCGGGCTGCCCGAAGAGATGGACTTCGACCTGGTCGAGCCCCTGCGGTCGCTGTTCAAGGACGAGGTCCGGGTCATCGGCGAGGAGCTGGGGTTGCCCGAGGAGATCGTCTGGCGCCAGCCCTTCCCGGGGCCGGGGCTCGCGGTCCGCGTCGTGGGCGAGGTGACGCGAGAGCGTCTCCAGATGGTCCGCGCTGCCGACCACATCGTCCTCGACGAACTGCGCCGCGCTGGCCTCGAACGTGAGCTGTGGCAGTCGTACGCGGCCCTCCTCACCGTGCGTTCCGTCGGCGTGATGGGCGACGAACGCACCTACGGCCACCCGATCGTCGTCCGTGCCGTCACCTCGGAGGACGCCATGACGGCGGACTGGGCGCGGCTACCTCCCGATGTGCTCGAACGCATCAGTAACCGGGTCATCAACGAGGTTCCGGGGGTGAACCGCGTCGTGTACGACGTGACCTCCAAGCCTCCCGGGACGATCGAGTGGGAGTGAGGAGGTAACTGGCGATCGCGGTGGGTAGGGGGCCGAACGAGCGCCGTTAGCGCTTCCGGACCTTCAGCGTTGCCCATCCGGGCGGCCGCGATTGCCCGGAACATCTCACCGGAACCCTATCGCTCGGGGCGGCGGCGCACTACCTTCTACCAGTCCCGGGGGCTGGGTCCCCGGGTGGTCGCGCGGGGAAAACGGAAAGGTCGGCCGTGTCTTGGGGTTCGTCGTGGGGCAAGGGGTCCGGGGGGGCTTCGAACGAGGTACGGCGTAGGCGCGCGTTGCGTGCCGTGATCGGCGCGCTGGTGGGCCTCCTGGCCCTCCTGGCCGCGTCCCCGGCATCCGCCGCCGCGCCCCGCTCGGCCTTCCCCGGGAGCGCCGGGAGCGTGGTCGACCACGGCGGAGACGGCCTCGTGCCCACCGAGCGCTACTTCGGGGCGGTACGCACCGACACCGCGGCGCTGATCGCCCGCGAGGGCTTCGATGGTGCTGGCATCGTCCTGCTCGCTCGGTCCGACGACTTCCCCGACTCGCTGGCAGCTAGCTACCTGGCTGGGCAGTTCGGAGCCCCCGTCCTGCTCACGTCCACGTCGAGCCTCTCCAGCGAGGCCCTGACCGCGATGAGCGACATCGGGGCGTCGAAGGTGTACGTCCTCGGCGGTCCCGCCGCGATCAGCGACGACGTCGTCACGGCGTTGCAGAACTCCGGGCTCTCGGTCACGCGTGTCGCGGGGCCCAACCGCTTCGCGACCGCGGCTGCGATCGCACGTGCTGGCGAGGACATCGGCCGGATCGGTGGCGACCGAACCGCCATCGTGGCGAGCGGTGAGAACTTCCCGGATGCCGTGGTCATGGGAGCCATCGCGACCCAGTCGCGCTTCCCGCTGCTGCTCTCGTCGCGTGATGCCCTCAACGCGGAGACCGCTGACGCTCTCGATGACCTCAGCATCGGCACCGTCATCATCCCTGGTGGGACCGCCGCCGTGTCGAAGGCGGTTGGCGATGCGATCGCGGCCATGGGCATCGACGTCATCCGCCTCGCCGGTCCCAACCGCGTCGACACCGCCGTCGAGATCGCGGAGTTCGCCATCGAGCAGCTCGGCTTCGGTACCGAGACGTTGAACTTCGCCGTCGGCAACGCCTTCCCCGACGCCCTCGCGCTCGGGCCCCGCGCAGGATCCGACCCCCCGGGCGTCATCCTGCTCTCCAACAGCCCCTCTCAGCTCGAACCGGAAGGGGCACAGCTCTCGACGTTCCTCGCGGCCTTGAAGTGCCGTGTCGAGGGGCTGCGCATCGCCGGCGGCCCCGCGGCATTCGACCGCTCACTCGAGGCGGCCGCCCGCGAGCTCGTGAGCTCTGACCGCGGTTGCTCGCTGACGCTCTCGCCGACCGGCACGGAACTGCTCGCGGGGAACGACCACACCGTCCGCGCTACGACCCGCGACCAGTTCGGTGTGCTCAAGGACGGCGAGACGGTGCGCTTCGAGGTGTACCGGTCCACCGACGGGGGCTCGACCTTCGCCGAGGGCGCCGTGGTGGCGCGAACCGACGTCACGGGTGACAACCGCGATGACGATGGCGACTCGGCCGCCGAGACCGCGGGACAGGCGACCCTCGATTACGAGGGGCCGCGAGAGCCGGCCGTCGACCACATCGTCTCGTGCATCGATGTCGACCGCGACGGGTGCGCCACGGTCTCGGACGGCGGAGTGGTGCTCGATGACGACCGCGCTGTGCGTCTCGTCACCCACGAGTGGCTCCAGCGTCCCCCCATCTTCACGCTGACCCCCACCGCGTCGAAGCGCACCGTCAACACGATCCACACGGTCACGGCGAACCTGCGGGACGGGTTCGGCGTCGAGCAACGCGGCGCTGACATCCGCTTCGAGGTCTACCGCTCTACTGACGGCGGATCGACCTTCACCGCACTCCGCAGCGGTGAGGACCAGACCGGCGACAACTTCGACGCGGGCAACGACCCGGTCGCCGACGGGGAGGGCGCCGGCGACGCGACCTTCAGCTATCCCGGTCCGGAGAAGGCCGAGGTCCACCGCATCGTGGCCTGTGATCGCGCCACGGCGGGGCCCGACGGTTGCGCTCGCACGGTAGGTGGCAAGGTCATCCTCGACCGTGGCGAGGTCAACGCCGACGTCTCCGTCACGTGGCTGCCGAGCGCGCCAACGGCGCTCCTGCTCACACACCCCGGCGACCGCGGGATCGTCAACCAGACCCACCAGGTGCGCGCCACCGTCCGTGACGAGTTCGGCAACGCCGTCAACGGGGCGACGGTGCGCTACCAGGTGTTCCGAGGCCCCGTCGGTGGCCCCTTCACCTTGCTGCCTCCGGCCCTCGTCACGGACAAGACCGGCGACGGGCGCGATGACGACGGCCACATCGTCACCGAGGCGACGGGCGTGTCGACGTTCGACTACCGAGGGCCCCTCCAGGTCGGCGAAGACCGCATCTTCGCGTGCGTCGATGTCGACGGCGACGGGTGCGCGTCGTTGGGAGGTGGCATCCCGTCAGCCGACCCCGATGACACGGCCCGGCACTCGAAGTCGGTGATCTGGGAGGCGGACGTCCCAGCCTCCATCACGGCGACGCCCGTCACGGCGTTCAACACCGTGGCGGAGTCGCACACCGTGACCGCGGATTCGCGCGACCAGCACACCAACGGTGCCGACGAGGTCGTCACGTTCGAGATCTTCCGCTCCATGGATGGCGGGCCCTTCGAGCCTTGGGGCCCCCGCGCCATCGACCTCCCAGGCGATCAGCAGCGCGTTCGGGTGGATGCCGACGGCGACATCCTCGACCCGGATCTGGACATCGCCCCGCCGTCGGAGGCGCCCGGCATTGCGACCCTGACATACGTCGGCCCTGCTCAGCCGGCGGTGGACCGCATCGTCGCCTGCTGGGACGTCGAGGCCAACGGCTGCGCTGCCGCCCCAGACGGGGTCGTCGTCATCGATCCCAACGACGAGGTCCGCAGCGTCGTCACGAAGACGTGGCTGCCCGGCGCCGCCGTCGACATCCTGGTGTCTCCCCCCACGGGGGTGAACCCGGTCGGGACGAGCCACATCGTCACGGCCACACTCACCGACGCGCGCACGAACCCTGCGCTCGAGTGCGACGGCGCTCCCGACCCGGATCCCGAGGGCACCTGCACGGTGCACATCGACGTCTACCGCACCTTCGACGACGGCACGACCTGGAACGAGGTGGACCTGAACGATCCGCCCGTTCCGGCGGATGGCGACGACCTGACCGGAGATGGCAGCGACAACCGTGGCAGCTCGATCGCGGAGGCGACCGGCGTCGCGACCTTCGTCTACACCGGGCCGACGCAGGCTCCGGCGCGGGACCGGATCTTCGTCTGTGTCGACGTGGACGCGGACGGCTGCGCGGTCCAGACGGGTACGGCCTCGCCAACGCTCGACGGCAAAGACACGCCGCTGGCCGGCCTCGTGACCAAGAACTGGGTCGCCGGTCCCCCGGAGACGCTGGAGCTGCTACCCGACCTCCCCGTCAACGAGGTCGACAGCGTCCACGTCAGCACCGCGAACGTGGTCGACACGTTCGGCAACGGCGTTCCTACCGACGTGCGCTTCGAGGTGTGGAGCTCCCCGGACGGTGGTCTCACGTTCGACGTGCGTCGACGGTCCAAGCTCGACACCACTGGCGACAACCTCGACCCCGACGGCGCAGCCGTGGCCGAGGCGGCCGGTGTGGCGACGTTCAGCTACCGCGGACCCACCGCCCCGCGCGTCGACCGCATCATCGCGTGCGTCGACAGCGACAACGACGGCTGTGCCCAACTCAACACCACCGGGGCACTTACGCTGGACGGTGACGATGCCGTGCAGGACTCGACGATCAAGACCTGGATCCCCGGTCCGGCAGCCAGCGTGACCATCACGCCGGGCGCCAGCGTCAACGAGCTGAATCAGCCACACACCGCCACCGCACGCGTGACAGACCGCTTCGGCAATCCGCGCGAGGGTGACCAGGTCACGATGCACGTCTTCCGGTCGGAAGACGACGGTAGGAGTTTCGTCGCGCTCGGAACCCCATCCCTTACCAACGAGCCGACGGATGCCGCCGGGGAGGTCGACCTGGGTACCTACACCTCGTCGGTGGTGGCGATCGACCGGATCGTCGCGTGCCTCGACAACGACACCATCGGAGCCGATGACGGCAACTGCGCGCAGGTTGCAGCGGACGATGTCGTGGAGCTCGACGATGAGGGTGGCCTGATCGCCGACGTCGGCAAGGCGTGGGGGCCGCACGACCCTGCACCACGACGCATCCTGCTCGACCCCGTCAACGCGACCAACGTCGTCGGCAACGTCCACGCGTTCGAGGCGCGCCTGGTGGACCCGTTCGGGCGCAGGATCGATGACGTGTGGCTGGACGTGGACGTGTTCCGGTCGACCGACGACGGAGTGTCGTTCGCGGGGCCGGTCGTCAGCCTCGCCGACAAGACCGGGGACGACCGCAACGACAACAACGTCGCGGTCCCCGTGCTCCCCGGTGTGGCCTACTTCGACTACGGGCCGCAGTTCGCGACGGCGATCGACACGATCGTCGTGTGCATCGACGAGGGTGCCGATGGCTGCGCGTCGGTCGTCCTTGGTGACGTCGTTCCGGATGGCGACGACGTCCTGGCGATGGGGGCGAAGACCTGGGAGCCGGATGTCCCGGCCACGGTATCGCTCACTCCGACATCCGAGACGAACCGTGCGGCGACGGGAGCGGAGCACACCGTGTCCGCCCTCGTGCTCGACCAGTACGGGAACCGCGTGCTTCCGTCCTCGCTCCGGTTCGAGGTCCACGAGTCCGACGACCCGACCGGGAGCGGATCGTTCACCGAGGTCGACTCGGAGATCCTCGAGACGAGCGGGGTGTTCGCCGACCGGGGCGAGGTCGACTTCACGTACCCCTACGCCGGGGCGCCTCAGGGTGCGGTCCACGTGATCGTGGCTTGCATCGACCGGGATCCCTCACCCGACGGGTGCACCGAGTCGGTCGGGCTCAGCTCCGGGGTGCCGCAGGTGACGCTGGATGACGAAGACGCCCCGTTCGTGTCTGCGAGCGTCGTCAAGCGCTGGGCGTTCCCCACCACGCTGGAGCTCGTCGCGGGCACGTTGGCGGCTGCCACCAACCCGGCCGGAACGACCCACACCGTGACGGTCGAGCTGCGCGACCAGTTCGGCGCGGCGATGGCCGGCGAGGACGCCGTCATCGAGCTGTGGCGTGACGTCGAGCCAGAGGGCAACGGCTTCACCGAGCTCGTCGGTGCGAGCGGCACGACGGGCCCGGACGGCCGCCTCAGCCACGACTTCACGTCGACCCGGGAGGGCGTCGACGCCATCATCGCGTGCTGGGATGAGGACGGCGACGGGGCGTGCAGCACCGCCGGTCCGACGGCGGTCAACACGACGACCGGCGAGGTCACGTTCACCGCGGACGACTCCCCCGAGGTGAACGTCACGGCGACGAAGGTGTGGGCTGCCGCGGCTCCGGACCTGCTCACCCTCGAGCCGGAGACGGCGACCAACCGCAACGGCGAAGACCACACCGTGACGATCAAGTTGGAGGACGAGTTCGGCAACGGCATCGAGGACACGCTGCCGCTCCAAGTCTTCCGCTCGTTCGATCTCGGCGCCAACTACACCGGCCCGGTGATCGACACGACGGTCACGACGGCCGATGATGGCACGACGACCTTCACGTACTCGTACACGGGCGACGAGGCGCCTGTGCACGATCGCATCGTGGTGTGCGTGGACGACGGCGACGGTGACTGCGCGACGCTCGTCGGCGGCGACGTCGAGCTGGACGATGGCGACGAGCTCTCGGCATCGGCTGACAAGCGCTGGCTGCGCATCATCCTCACGCCCGAGAACGTGGAGCTGATGCACAGCCCGGACGCGGAGACCCGCACGGTCGGCATCCAGTTGATCGATCCGTTCGGTGACGTCATGGCCGCGGAGACACTCACCGTCGAGGTGTTCCGATCCACCGATGGCGGCGCCAGTTTCATGGCGATGCCGGTCGAGACGGGCACCGTCATCACCGGCAACAACGGCGAGGCGACGTTCGAGTACCAGTACGACGGAACGGAGGGCGACGCGATCGACGTGATCGTGGTCTGCATCGACACCGATGGAGACGGCTGCGCCGATGGGATCATCGTGGCGTCGGGCGAGCCGACGCGACCCGACTTCGACCCCGATGACGACGTCTTCGGAGTCGGCGAGACCATCTGGCGCGGCGATCCGTAGCCCCCGCCCGGCGGCCTGCCGGTCCACCTGCTCGAGAAACCTCTGACGGACCGGGTTCGTTCCTACTAGCGTCCCCCTGGACCGAACGGATCGAGGTTGAAGGGTTGGATGCGTCGCGACGCGTTCAACGCTTCAGCGTCGCGTGGGCGAGGCGGCGACGGGAGCCCTGACGGGTGTTGGCGGTCGAGAACCTCGAGGTCGTCTACGAGGACGTCATCCTCGTCCTGAAGGGCGTCAGCCTCCGGGTTCCGGACGGGGAGATCGTGGCGCTCCTCGGCGCCAACGGGGCGGGGAAGACGACGTTGCTGCGTGCGCTCACCGGTCTGCTCGACGTGCACCGAGGCGAGATCCGCAAGGGCAGCATCACCCTCGACGGCCAGCCGCTGCGGGGCGCCCCGAGCGCCGACATCGTCAACGCCGGCATCAGCCAGGTCATGGAGGGTCGGCGGGTCTTCGCGGAGTTCACCGTCGAAGAGAACCTGCGGGTCGGGGGGCACACCAACACCCGCAACATCAAGACGAACTTCGAGCGCGTCTACGAGCTGTTCCCGCGGCTCGCTGAGCGTCGCAAGCAGGTCGCGGGCTACCTGTCGGGTGGTGAGCAGCAGATGCTCGCCATCGGACGCGCATTGATGGCCGACCCCCGCTACCTGCTCCTCGACGAGCCCAGCCTCGGGCTCGCCCCGCTCATCATGCGCTCCATCCGCGACCTGATCGTGCAGATCAACGGGCAGGGCACCGGGATCCTGCTCGTCGAGCAGAACGCGAACCTGGCGCTGTCGATCGCCAGCCACGGCTACATCATGGAGACCGGCAAGATCGTCATGGACAAGCCCGCAGCCGAGCTCCGCGAGGACGAGGATGTCAAGGAGTTCTACCTCGGGCTGCGCAAGGAGGGTGACGTCAAGTCGTTCCGGGACGTCAAGCACTACAAGCGTCGCAAGCGCTGGCTGTCGTGAGCCGGAGCTGACCCGTGGCGATCATCCGACCGTTGAGCGAGGCGCTGACCAACACCGCGGTCGATCTGCCCGAGGGAAGGCCGGTGATCGAGGTCTCCGGCCTCCAGCTCTCCTTCGCCGGTGTCCGCGCGCTGGATGGGGTCGGCTTCGAGGTGCACCAGGAGGAGCTGTTCGCGATCATCGGCCCCAACGGTGCGGGCAAGACCTCCATCTTCAACTGTATCTCGGGCGTCTACCACCCCCAACAGGGAGCGATCAGCTACCTCGGCCAGCCGCTGCTGGGCCGCAAGCCCGACCGCGTCGCCGCGGCCGGCATCGCCCGGATGTTCCAGAACATCGAACTGTTCGAGAACCTGACCGTCCTGGACAACCTGATGCTGGGACGGCACGTCCACATCGGCTACGGCACCGCGGCCGCCTTCGCGTGGCTCGGGAAGGCGAAGCGCGAGGAGGTCGAGCACCGCCGTGTCATCGAGGACGTCATCGACTTCCTCGAGCTGGAGGCCTACCGCAAGTTCCCGGTCGGCCTGCTGCCGTACGGCATCAAGAAGCGGGTCGAGCTCGGGCGCGCGCTGGCCATGGAACCCAAGCTGCTGCTGCTCGACGAGCCGGTCGCGGGCATGAACGTCGAGGAGACCGAGGACATGGCTCGCTACATCCTCGACATCCGCATGGAGCTCGACCTCGCGATGATCCTGGTCGAGCACGACATGGGTCTGGTGATGGACCTCGCAGACCGCGTCCTGGTCATGGACTTCGGCAAGTCCATCGCCCTCGGCACCCCCGACGAGGTCCAGAGCGACCCGGAGGTCATCCGCGCCTACCTGGGGGAGGACCACGCCACCGTCGAAGGAGGATCGTCGTGACCGCCACCGCCAACGTCGAGCCAACGACCACCGTCGCGAGCGTCCCCGGCCGGATCCGGGAGTGGGCACGCCGGACGCCCGACAAGGTGGCACTGCGCGAGAAGCGCTTCGGGATCTGGCAGGACATCACGTGGGCGAGCTACTGGGACACGGTTGCCCTGGTGGCGCACGGACTCGCTGCGCTCGGCGTCGAGCGCGGTGATCGCGTGGCGGTCCACTCCGAGAACCGCCCTGAGTGGCTCTACGCCGACGTCGGCACGGTCGCGGCCGGCGCGATCACGATCGGGCTGTACCCGACAAACCCTCCGGTGGAGGTGGAGTACCTGCTGCGCGACTCCGGTGCGAAGGTGCTCTTCGCCGAGGACCAGGAGCAGGTCGACAAGGCGCTCGCGGTCAGGGGCAACCTGCCCGACCTCGAGCACATCGTCTACTTCGAACCTCGGGGCGTGCGTGAGTACGACGACCCGGAGCTGCTGTTCTGGGGGGACTTCCTCGAGCGCGCTCGTGATCACCGCGACCAGCACCCCGACCTCATCGACCTTTCGCTGGCCCAGCTCGAAGCCGATGACCTCGTCACGCTCATCTACACGTCGGGCACGACCGGCCCGCCCAAGGGCGCGATGCTGACGGTCGCCAACGTCGAGTTCGCCATCACCAAGCTGGTGACCGAGGGCGGCTTCTTCTACCCGCCGGCGAACGAATCCGACGTGACGTTGTCCTACCTGCCCCTGTGCCACGTGGCCGAGCGCATCTCGACCGAGTGGTACAACGCCGAAGCGGGAACGACCGTGCACTTCGCCGAGTCGATCGACACCGTCACGACCAACCTGCGTGAGGTCCAACCCACGCTGTTCTTCGCGGTCCCCCGCATCTGGGAGAAGATCCACGCCGGGATCCAGATCCGGATGGCCGGGGCGAGCTGGCTCAAGCGCGCCAACTTCGCCTTCTGGATGCGCGTGGCGGAGGGCATCGGCGACGACATGGTCGCCAACGGCGGGGCCCATACACCCTGGTCACGGATCCGCTACTGGGTCGGCTACCCGTTCCTGTACCGGGCGCTGCGCGACCGCATCGGACTGCGCAAGTGCCGTGTCGCCGGTTCCGGGGCCGCCCCGATCGCACCCGAGATCCTCAAGTGGTTCTTCGGCATCGGCGTGCCCATCTACGAGATCTACGGGATGACCGAGAACGCCGCCGTTGCCACCAGCAACCGACCAGGCCGGGTCAAGCTGGGCACCGTCGGCGAGGCGCATCCAGGCATCGAGGTGCGGCTCGACGAGGAGACGGGCGAGATCCAGACGCGACACCCCGCGGTCTTCAGGGGCTACTGGAACAAGCCAGACAAGACCGAGGAGGCGTTCACCGAGGACGGTTTCCTCCGGACGGGCGACGTGGGCGAGTGGGTGGACGGCACCCACCTGCGCATCGTGGACCGGATGAAGGACATCATCATCACGGCAGGCGGGAAGAACATCTCGCCGTCCGAGATCGAGAACAGCCTCAAGACGTCGCCGTTCGTCCGCGAGGCGGTCGTCATCGGTGATCGCCAGCCCTACCTGGTGGCCCTCATCGGCCTCGAGCTCGACACGGTCGGCGAGTGGGCGCAGCGCAAGCGGATCCCCTACACCACCTACCGTGACCTGTCGGAGAAGCCGGAGGTGCTGCGGCTCGTCCAGGGCGTCGTCCGCGACACCAACGAGCGGTTCGCGCGGGTCGAGAACGTGCGCAAGTTCCGCATGATCACCAAGGAGCTCGACCACGAGGACGGCGAGCTGACCGCCACGCAGAAGGTCAAGCGGGCGGCCATCGCGGACATGTTCGGCGATCTCGTCGAGGACATGTACGGCAACCGCACGCTCCACGCCGGGGGCGACCTGACCGACATCCACTCACCGGCGATCTCCGGCGCTGAGGCACAGGCGTCGTGACCGAGTTCCTGACCAGCGTCATCCGCGGCCTCGGAACGGGCTCGATCTACACCCTGCTCGGGCTCGGCTTCGTGATCATCTTCAAGAGCACCCAGGTCGTGAACTTCGCCCAGCCGTCGCTGATGATCCTGGGTGCCTACTTCACCAGCTACTTCGCGGTCACGATGGACCTGCCGTTCGCGCTCGCCCTGCCGGCGGCCATCATCGTGTCAGCGTTCATCGGGGCGGCCGTCGAGCGGGTGGCCCTGCGCCCGATGGTCGGCGAACCGGTGTTCGCGGCCGCGATGGTGACCATCGGGGTCTTCTTCGCCCTGCAGGTGGTGGCGGCCGACCTCATCGGGCTGCAACCGCGACAGGTCGGCGCACCATGGGGGTTCGGCTCTTCCGCGATCGGCGGCGTCGTGTTCCTCCACCGCGATCTGGCGGTGTTCGTCTTCGCCGCCGTGATCGTCACCGCCCTCGTCCTGTTCTTCAAGTACTCGCGCACCGGTCTCGCCATGCGCGCGACCGCGTTCGACCAGGAGACCGCGCTCGCCCAGGGCATCAAGGTCGGGTACGTGTTCGGGCTGTCGTGGGCGATCGCGGGCGGACTGGCGGCGGTCGCCGGGACGTTCGTGGGCATCGGGGTCGGCGTGGAGGCCGGCACCTCGTTCCTCGCGCTCAAGGCGCTCCCCGCCATCATCCTCGGTGGTCTCGATTCCATCCCCGGTGCGGTCATCGGCGGCCTCGTCATCGGGCTCGCCGAGGCGCTGACCAAGACCTACCAGCCCGACCTGTTCCCCTGGGCCGGGGCCAACTTCGACCAGGCCGTCCCCTACATCGTCATGCTGATCGTCCTGCTCGTCCGACCCTACGGGTTGTTCGGCACGCCCGAGATCGAGCGGGTCTGAGGATGCGCGGTCGCCCCGAGCTCTTCACCTCCTACGCGTCCGACCAGGCCGCGCTCAACACGCCCACCAAGCGCACGGCCACGGGCATCTTCCTGCTGCTGCTCGCGTTCGCGCCTGCCGTGCTCTCCACGGAGCTCGAATCCCTCGTCACCTGGGCGTTCGTCGCCGCGATCGGATCCATCGGGCTGAACATCGTGACCGGCTACGCCGGCCAGGTCTCGCTCGGCCACGCGTTCTTCATCGGGCTCGGGGCGTACACGGCGGCGGTGTTCGGGGGCGAAGGGAGCGCCAACATCATCGGCTTCGACCTCGACATGTGGATCTGGCTGCCGCTCGCGGGGCTGGTGCCTGCGATCGTGGGTCTGCTGGTCGGGCCGGTGGCGACGCGCCTGCGGGGCCTCTACCTCGCGATCGTCACGCTCGGCCTGGTGTTCATCGGCGAGCACTTCTTCCGCGAGCTGCGCGACGTCACCGGCGGTCCGGGGGTGGGGCGTCGCGCCGCCCCAGTCGAGATCGGCGGCTTCCGCTTCGACCGCACGGGCTCGGTGTTCGGGATCGAGCTCGACGGCCGCGTCAAGCTGTACCTGTTCTGCCTGCTGCTGTTGATCGTCATGGCGGTGCTGGCCAAGAACCTGGTCCGATCCAAGGTCGGGCGCGCGTTCGCCGCCGTCCGCGACCGCGACATCGCCGCCGAGATCATGGGCGTCCCGCTCACGCGGTACAAGGTCATCGCTTTCGCCATCTCGTCGTTCTACGCCGGCATCGCCGGGGCGCTGTTGGCGGTGACCGCGCAGGCCGGTTTCATCGTGCCGGAGAGCTACAACCTGATCCTGTCGGTGCAGTACCTCGCCATGATCCTCATCGGCGGCATCGCCACGATCTCTGGGTCGCTGCTCGGTGCGGCGTTCGTGATCCTCCTCCCCCGCCTCGTGCAGGAGCTGCCACGGTTCGTCCCGTTCATCGAAGGCCAGTCGACGGGCGGTTTCCTCACGACCTTCCAGGTCCAGGCGATCCTGTTCGGCGTCCTGATCGTCGTGTTCCTCATCGCCGAACCCCGTGGTCTGTACGGGCTGTGGGTCCGAGCGCGCAACTACTTCAGGGCGTGGCCGTTCTCGTACTGATCACGACAGGAGCGAGTTGCTGACACGGGCTCTACTACACGCGTAGTATCGAACGACAACCCAGGAGGAGCAGCACATGCGGGTCCCCAGCAAGTGGCGGAAGGCAGCGGCGGTGCTCGCCGTGACCGCGCTCGCCGCGACGGCGTGCGGCGGCGACGACGATGACGACACGGCCACCGGCGGCGAACCGACCGGTGAGGCGACCGACGGTACGACCGGTGACGGAGGTGACGGCGGCGATATCGCCACCGACGTCGGTGTCACCGAGGAGCCCTGTCCGAACCCGGTCGATGACAGCAAGGGCTGCATCTACCTCGGCATCCTGTCGGACCTGACCGAGGGCCCGTTCGCGGCCCTCGCGGTCCCGATCGTGGAGGGTCAGAAGGCCTTCTGGCAGCGTGTCAACGAGAACGGCGGGATCGCCGATCGTTACGAGATCGACATCGACACCTACACGCGCGACAACAAGTACAACCCGCAGGAGCACGTCGCGCGGTACCGCGAGATCGAGCCCAACGTCCTCGCGTTGGCACAGACGCTGGGGACGCCGACGACCCTGGCTGCGGCGGACCTGATGGCGGAGGACAACGTCCTCGGGGCGCCTGCGAGCTGGTGGAGCGGCTGGGAGTTCAACGACAACATCGTCCAGTCGGGTTACAACTACTGCATCGAGTCCATGAACGGGCTCGACTGGGCGATGGAGCAAGGTGACGTCGCGACCGTGATGGCCGTCGGCTACCCCGGCGACTACGGCGGCGACTCGGCCGCGGGTGTCGCCCACTGGGCCGAGGCGAACTCGATCGAGTTCGACGAGGGCACCCACATCGTGCAGACGGCCCCGAACGCCGTGGCGGGGAACCAGGACGCTCCCGTGCAGGCGATCATGAACGTCCAGCCGGACGTGATCGTGATCGCGACGGGACCGCTCGAGATGGCCGAGATCGTCGGCAAGGTCGCCGCCGCCGGCCAGGAGTCGGGCTACGCGCCGCAGTTCGTCGGTTCCGTCCCGACCTGGAACCCGGCGGTCTTGCAGAGCGAGGCGGGTCCGGCGATCCAGGCCATGTACCGCTTCGTGGCCCCGTGGGGCCCGTTCGGTTCGGACAGCGAGGCGCACGCAGCCATGCAGGAGGCGCTGGGCGAGGGCAACGCACCCGACAACGACGGCTTCACCTTCGGATGGGTCTGGTCGTACCCGGTGCTCTCGGTGCTCGAGGCTGCCGCCGAGGCGGGCGACCTCACACGTGAGGGACTCCTCGCGGTCATCGAGTCCGTGACGGTGGACTACGAGGGTGCCCTGCCGGACAAGAGCTACGGCGGCGACCCGAACGAGACGGTCGTGCGCGAGGCGCTGATCGTCGCCCCTGACCCCGAGGCGCCGCTGGGCGCGTCGGTGCAGGAGGAGTTCTTCGTCGGTCCCACGGCGGAGGCGTTCGAGTTGACCGAAGCGTGCGTGGCTGCTGGCTGACGCGGGACACGACGAGGAGGGGCGGCCAGCTGGCCGCCCCTCCTCGCGTGGGTGGCAGGAGACCGGGGTGTCGGCGGCGAAGTCCCTGGTGACCGGAGACGGGAGACCCCCGCGTGCCCGGTTCACCGGAGGATGACCCCATGCGTCGGAAGTTCGCGCTCCTGCTGTCCATCGGCCTCGTCGCCGCCCTCGTACCCGCTCTGTCCGCCTTGCCGGCCTTGTCGGACGATTGCTCCGAGCACGCCCCGCCCCCGCTCGAGTTCGACCGTCGCCGCTACATCGACACGACGCGTGCGGGTGGCGAGCCCGTCAGCGTCGTCGCGCCGGACGGATCGATCAGCGTCTCGGCTCACGCGGGGACGACCCACATCTACAAGGACCCGGCGGCGCTGCCCGGCTACTACGACTTCCTGGGCAGCTACTACAACCAGACGCTGAACTGGCGCTCCACCGACGGCGGCGAGACGTGGCAGTACGTGGGCACCGCCGGCCTGCCGGTCGGTCCCCACAGCCCGACGTCGACCGGGTTCAGTGACCCCGACTTCGACATCGACCTCGGTGGACGCATCTACAACACCGAGATCGACCTGGCGAACGTCGCGGTGTTCTCCAGCGACGACTACGGCCAGTCCTACAACCTCGCCGAGGCCTTCGTCACGGCCGGCGACCGTCCCTGGGTCACGGGCGGCAACCCCGAGGAGGTCTTCCTCTACGTCAACCTGCCCAAGCAGCTGTGGCGCTCCGAGAACGGCGGCATCACCTGGGACATGGTGAAGACGGGCTTCCCGGGAACGAGCAAGCTCATCCGCGACCCGCTCCAGGTCGACTGGGAGAACCTCGACGCACCCGGGTTCATCGCCCCCGCCGGCCAGAGCGGGATCACCATCACGCCGGACGACGGCGAGACGTGGGTCACCCACCCGAACATCGAAGACGGTAAGAGACTTGAGTCCGGCACGCAGTTCTTCGGCGCCATCGCCATCGACAACGGCGGCACGGTGTACCAGTCCAGCGCCGGCGGCTACCGCGGCTCGAGCGACACCAACCCCAACGGCTTCGTCGAGTTCGCGTACTTCGAGCGCGACCCGGAGGTCGTGACGAACGGGACGTGGGGCGAGAAGGTCATGCTCGACATCCCCGAGGGCGACGCGATGTGGCCCTGGATCATCGCCGGAGACGACGGACGTGTCGCCGTGACCTGGTACCAGACGCTCGTCGATCCCGAGACCGGCGAGCACGACCCGACGAAGTTCTACCTGTTCGTCGCGTACTCGCTGAACGCGCACGGCTCCGAGGACGGCTGCCCGCCGCAGTTCGCGATCACGAACGCGTCGAAGGACCCGATCCACGTCGGCAACATCTGCCTCAGCGGCACGACCTGCAACGCCAACCAGAGCTTCGAGGCCGGCGATAGGCGGCTGGGTGACTTCTTCACGGTGAACTTCGACCACGAGGGCACCATCTTCGTGGTCAGCGGTGACACCACCGTCGCCAACCCCGTCGGTGGACCCAAGCCGGTCGGCAACCCGATCTTCATCAAGGCGACCGAGGGCGGCAAGCTGCTCGAGCAGCCGCGCGAGCTGGAGCCGACCCGGTGCCTGTACAACATCGACGCGCTCTGCGGCGGCAGCGACTGACCAGACCGCTGGGGAGAGAGGGCACGGAGGGCTCGCCATCGGCGGGCCCTCCGTGGCACGAGAGGGTGTCGGTGGGGTCCGGTAGCCTCGATCCGCCGCGCCCCGACCGGGAACCCGACGTCTCTTGTCCGACACGCCGACGCACGCCGCCCATGCTTCCGACCACCTCCTCTCGGGGCTGAACCCCAGCCAGCGCGAGGCGGTGCTGGCCGTCGAGGGACCCGTCCTCGTGGTCGCCGGAGCCGGTTCGGGCAAGACTCGGGTGCTGACGCACCGCATCGCGCACCTGATCCAGGACCACGGCGTCGACCCCTTCGCGATCCTGGCCATCACGTTCACGAACAAGGCTGCGTCCGAGATGGCTGATCGTGTCGGGGCGCTGCTCGGCACTCGGCTGGGGCAACACATGTGGGTCACGACGTTCCACAAGGCGTGCGTGCGGATCCTGCGCCGCGAGGCCAAGCGGCTCGGCTACGCCAGCGCGTTCACGATCTACGACGAGGCCGACTCGGTGCGGCTCGTCACCCAGATCATGAAGGATCTGGGCATCGACGATCGACGGCTCACCCCCAAGGGGGTGCGCTACGCCATCAGCGCGGCGAAGGACGAGCTGATCGACTTCGAGACCTACGCCTCCGCCGCCTCGGGCTTCCTCGAGGAGCGCATCGCGGAGGTCTACCGTACCTACCAGGACCGGCTGCTCCGGGCGAGCGCCTTCGACTTCGACGACCTCATCACGAAGACCGTCGAGGTCCTCCGGCTGTTCCCCGAGGTGTTGGAGCACTACCGCCACCGCTTCCGCTACCTGCTCGTCGACGAGTACCAGGACACCAACCGCGCCCAGTACCACCTGGTCAACGACCTCGCGTCCGAGCATCGCAACCTCATGGTGGTCGGGGACGGGGACCAGTCCATCTACCGCTTCAGGGGCGCCACGATCCAGAACCTCCTGGACTTCGAGCGCGACTACCCCGAGGCGACGGTCATCAAGCTGACCCGCAACTACCGCTCGACGCAGAACATCCTCGACGCGGCGAACGCGGTGATCCGCAACAACCAGCAGCGCCAGCCCAAGGAACTGTGGACCGACGCGGGCGTAGGACCGTTGGTCGTGCGCTACGAGGCTGAGGACGAGCACGACGAGGCCGCGTTCGTCGCCGAGGAGGTCGAGAAGCTCCGCGCCGAGGGCGAACACGGCTTCGACGACGTCGCCGTCTTCTACCGCACCAACGCCCAGTCACGTGTCCTCGAGGAGGTGTTCGTCCGAGTCGGCACGCCCTACCGCGTGATCGGGGGCGTGCGCTTCTACGAGCGCAAGGAGATCAAGGACGTCCTGGCGTACCTGCGCGTGCTCGTCAACCCCGCCGATGACATCAACTCACGCCGGATCGTGAACACGCCCCGCCGCGGCATCGGACAGAAGACGGTGGACGCCGTCGCCATGCACGCGCGCCGCGAGGGCATCGCCTTCCTCGATGCCTGTCGCGCCGCCGAGCACATCCCCCAGCTCGGCGGCCGCGCGGTCTCGGCGGTCACCTCGTTCGTGAACCTGATCGACCTGCTCCGAACCCTCATGGTCGAGGGCGCCACGGTCGACGACCTCGTCGAGGAGGTGTGGTCACGGACCGGCTACCTCGCCGAGCTCCAGGCGGAACGTTCCATCGAGGCGCTCGGCCGCGAGGAGAACCTGCGCGAGCTGAAGTCGGTCGCCCAGGAGTACGTCGAACGCGATCCCGAAGGCGGGGTCGAGGGCTTCCTCGAGTCCGTGACCCTCGTCTCCGACCAGGACGAGCTCGACGACGACGACGAGGGCCAGGTCACCCTCATGACCCTCCACACCGCGAAGGGACTGGAGTTCCCGGTCGTGTTCCTCGTCGGCCTCGAAGACGGGGTCTTCCCCCACGTGCGCTCGCTCGACACACCCAGCGAACTCGAGGAGGAGCGACGGCTGTGCTACGTGGGACTCACCCGCGCCGAGCAGCGCCTCTACCTCACCCACGCCTCGCACCGCACGCTGTGGGGCGGCACCTCCTACAACCCGCCGTCGCGGTTCCTGGCGGAGGTGCCCGAGGAGCTCGTCGAGTTGCGTCGGGCCGGTGGAGGGTCGGCTGCTCAGCGGGTCCGCGACCGCGAGGTCGTCTCGTTCGAGGGCGAGGAGTTCCGCGTCGGGGACCGCGTCCGGCACCCGCGCTACGGCGCAGGTGTCATCGTGCGCCTCGCTGGCCAGGGCGAGAACACCGAGGCGACGGTCGTGTTCGAGGACGAGGGCCAGAAGCAGCTGCTCCTCGCCTACGCCCCGCTCGTGCGCACCTGACCGCTCGTCCCCGGCTTCTGACGGAAACGCGCGTGGATGCGCGTTGCCGTCCGTTGGGGGCGTGGTCGGGGGTGGGCGAGTGACGGAAACACGCGTGGATGCGCGTTAGCGTCCGCTCGGGGCGTGTCGGGTTCGTCAGGTGCAGGCGGGATCGGCGTTGCCGGCCCTCGTGCCGGGAGGGCCGTCCTCGAGGCGGGTCGGATCGACGTAGACGGTCCCGTCGTGGACCACGGTGGGGTGTGACGCGAGCGACTCGCCACCGTCGAGCGCACGCCCGGTCGGGCTCCACACCCGCCCCGATGCCGACTCGATGGAGTCGCTCTGCGGGCACCAGACGATCCCCCTGTCACCGATCGGGAACGCGCGGAGCCGTCCGCCGCGGACGAGGAGGACTCCGAGTCCCTCGACCTCGAGTGCAGGATCGACCGCGGCGTCGTCTGCCGCGGCTACGAAGGGATCGCCCGGAGGCTCGTCGGCGCTCCGCAGGAACAGCAGCCCCGCCACGAGCACGACCACCCCCGCGATCGCGGACGCGATGATCCACTGCAGACCGAGCGGGGCGCGCAGCATGATCTTCCGCGCCCGCCGTGCCGCGCGGTCCGGCAGGTACCCACCCGGACCGAAGCCGGGATCCTCATCGCTCACGCGCGTCCCCCACCGCGCCAGCGACGACGCCGGGTCGCCATCCGCGCCGGCCACGGCTGACCCGAGATCTCGTCGAGGTGCCGCAGGATGGCCTCCCAGCCCACGACGACCTCGTCTCCTTCGGGTTCGGCGACCACCTCGTCGGCGATGCCGATCTCGGCCAGCCCTGACGCCGTGGGCCGCAGCAGCGCAGCGACCTCTGCGGCACGGGTGGGATCGCGGTGCAGGATCGCCGCGGCACCTTCCGGGGCGATGACGCTGAAGACCGCGTGCTCCTGGATCAACACGCGGTCACCTACGGTCAGACACAGCGCCCCGCCCGATCCACCCTCGCCCATCACCATGACCACGATGGGGGGCCGGCACGCCAGCACCTCGCTGAACGTGCGGGCGATGGCCGCCGCGATGCCTCCAGCCTCCGAGGGCGCCGAAGCGTCCGCGCCAGGGGTGTCGATGAAGACCACGACCGGTGCGGCGAGGCGATCCGCGATGTGAAGACCGCGCCAAGCCTTGCGGTACCCCGCGGGCGTGACCCGCCCCGCGTTCGCGTTGCGATCGAGCGCGACCGCAACCAGTCGGCGTCCCCCGACACGGCCCAGGACGACGCGCACCGTCGGGTCGTCGCTGCCCTCGCGATCGCCGTGCAGCTCGAACGGATCGTCGAGCGGTGCCAGCCACTCCGATGCCCGGGGCCGGTCGGGGGCACGGGCGAGCTGCACCTGCGTCCACGCGTCCTGCTCGCCGACGTGTGGGTCGTCGAAGCGCTGCGGCTGCTCGTGCTCGGCGTCCGGCTGCGCCCAGCGCAGGAGGCGTTCCAGCGCGGTCGGCAGGTCGGGGCGTGCGACGACCGCGTCGACCAGCCCGGCCCGTTCCGCTCCCGCGGCGGTGTGCGACCCCTCCGGGAGTCGGCCGTCGGTCATCGCGGCCGCGACCCGAGGACCGGCGAAGCCGATCGTCGCACCGGGTTCAGCGAGCAGGATGTCCGCGTGGTTGACGTGGGAGGCGAACACCCCTCCCGTGGTCGGGTCCCGCAGGACGGCGATCTGGAGCAGCCCGGCGCGCGCATGCTGCTCGGCGGCGACGATGGTCTTGGGCATCTGCACGAGCGCGGCCATGCCCTCGTACATCCGCGCCCCGCCGCTCGTCGTCAGGAGCACCACCGGGAGCTGCTGCGACCTGCCGTGGTCGTACGCCTCCGCGATGGTCTCGCCCACGACCGTCCCCATCGACCCGCCGAGGAAGCCGAAGTCGCCGGCGAGGAACACCGCCTCGAGCTTGGTGCCGCGCAGGCGCCCCGTGGCGACCGACACCGCCTCGTCGAGGCCGGTCGCTTGGCGCGCCTCCTCTCGCTTCTGGGGGTAGCCCGGCCAACGCAGGGGATCAGGGTTCCACGCTGGTGGTTGTCGGAACACGGGGCTCTCCACGAGCCACCACAGGAACTCCCGCGCGCCGATGCGTGCCGCGGCGCGCTGGATGGGGTCCCACCCGGGGGTCACATCCTCTGTCACCATCGGCCTCCAACCTGCGGCCTGCTCGGCTTCCAGGACCTCGACTAAGCTCCGGCGGGGTCGGCGCCCGCCGCGCCACCCCGCATCCTTCCAGACCCGCGACAGGAGAGGCGAACGTGGCCGTCCGCGTCGTCGTGGCCAAACCCGGCCTCGATGGGCACGATCGAGGCGCCAAGGTCGTGGCTCGTGCGCTGCGGGATGCCGGCTTCGAGGTGATCTACACCGGTCTGCACCAGACGCCGGAACAGATCGTGAGCGCCACGTTGCAGGAGGACGCGCAGGCGGTCGGCCTGTCGATCCACTCCGGGGCGCACATGACGCTGTTCCCGAAGGTGGTCGAGCTCCTGCGCGAAGCCGGCGCCGAGGACGTCATCGTGTTCGGAGGCGGCATCGTCCCGAAGCCGGACATCCCCCTCCTCAAGGAGCAGGGGATCGCCGAGGTGTTCACCCCGGGCACGCCGATGAAGGCCATCGTCGACTGGGTGCGCGACAACGTTCCCGACCGCAGCTGACCGTGCAGTGCTCAAGTAGGCCGAGGGCCGGTAGCACAACCCAGAGTGCTCAAGTAGGCCGAAGGCCGGTAGCACAACCCAGAGTGCTCAAGTAGGCCGAAGGCCGGTAGCACAGAGATCAAGGAGGGCCTCGTGGACCTCGTCGAGTACCAAGGCAAACAACTCTTCCGCCGCAACGGCGTCCCGGTCCCTGCCGAGGGCCGGGTGTGCCGGACCATCGACGAGGTCGAGACCGCCGCGCGTGAGCTCGGCGGCACCGTCGTCGTCAAGGCGCAGGTGAAGACCGGGGGGCGCGGCAAGGCGGGAGGGGTCAAGCTCGCCAACGACGCCGATGAGGCGCGCTCGGTCTCCGAGGACATCCTCGGGCTCGACATCAAGGGGCACACCGTCAACGTCGTCTACGTGGAGCCGGCATCCGACATCGCCGAGGAGTACTACCTGTCGGTGATGCACGACCGCGTGAACAAGGGCTACCTCGTCATCTGCTCCGCGAAGGGCGGCGTGGACATCGAGGAGGTGAACCGCACCGATCCCGACGCCGTCGTCAAGGTCTCGCTCACCCCCAATGACACCACCGACGGTCTCCAACGCGACCGCGCCCTCGACATCCTGACCCAGGCAGCCATCCCGGAGGACGGCAGGGAGGCGGCAGCGGATCTGCTCGTGACCCTCTTCGACGCGTTCCGGGCGGAGGATGCGACCCTCTGCGAGGTCAACCCCCTGATCAAGACCCCCGATGGCCGCGTGATCGCCCTCGACGCCAAGGTCAGCCTCGACAACAACGCTGCCTTCCGCCACGGCGACTACGACGAGTGGAAGGTCGCCGGGCTGGAGGCCGACGATCCGCTCGAGGCGGAGGCCAAGGAGAAGGACATCCAGTACGTCAAGCTCGACGGCCAGGTCGGGGTCCTCGGCAACGGCGCCGGCCTGGTCATGGCGACGCTCGACGTCGTGGCACAACACGGGGGGCAGGCCGCCAACTTCCTCGACGTCGGTGGTGGTGCGTCCGCAGACGCCATGGCCGCATCGCTCGGACTCGTCCTGAAGGACCCCAGTGTCAAGAGCGTCTTCGTCAACATCTTCGGCGGCATCACGCGTGGCGAGGAGGTCGCCAACGGTATCGTGGAAGCGACCCGGCGCCTCGGCGACTTCCCTCAGAAGCTGGTGATCCGCCTGGACGGCACCAACGCCGAGCAGGGGCGTCGCATCCTCGAGGAAGCGGACCTGCCCAACGTCATCTCCGCCCCGACCATGGACGAGGCCGCCGAGCTGGCCGTCGCCCTCGCGAAGGAAGCCAGCTGATGAGCATCTACATCGGTAGTGACACGAAGGTCGTGGTCCAGGGGATCGGCTCCCAGGGGACCTTCCACGCCAAGCGCAACCTCGACTACGGCACCCAGATCGTCGCCGGTACCCACCCCAAGAAGGGCGGGACGACCTGGGAGGAGCTCGGCAAACCGGTGTACGCCACGGTCCAGGAGGCGGTCGAGGCCGAGGACGCGAACACCTCGATGGTGATGGTGCCCGCGCCCTTCACGAAGGACGCGGTGCTCGAGGCCCACGAGGCTGGCATCGACACCATCGTCGTCATCACCGAGGGTGTGCCGGTCCACGACATGACCGAGGTCTACGACGTCGTGGTACGGCGGGGGGGACGCCGGCTCATCGGTCCCAACTGCCCTGGGCTGATCAGCCCCGGCAAGAGCAACGTCGGGATCATCCCGGCGGACATCACCATGCCGGGCAAGGTCGGCCTGGTGTCGCGCTCGGGCACCCTCACCTACCAGATCATGCACGAGCTGGCGCAGGCCGGGATCGGCATCTCGACGTGCGTCGGCATCGGGGGCGACCCGGTGATCGGCACCCAGTTCATCGAGGTGATCGAGGCCTTCGCCGAGGACCCCGAGACCGAGGCCATAGCGTTCGTCGGCGAGATCGGCGGCAGCGAGGAGCAGCGCGCCGGCGAGTGGATCGCCGCCAACATCCCCGACACGCCGGTGGTGGGCTACATCGCCGGCTACGAGGCGCCGCCCGGCAAGCAGATGGGCCACGCCGGCGCCATCGTCAAGGAGGGCGGCCCCGGCGGCGAGTCCGCTGCCGAGAAGAAGCAGATCCTCGAGTCCCTCGGCATCGCCGTCGCCATGAACCCCTCCGAAGCGGCTTCGCTCATGATCCAGCGACTGGGTTGATCGAGGCACACCTCCGATGGGACTGCCTCGGCCCGCCTGTATATACTCGGCTAGTTCGTATATACGGAGGTCGTGGTGAGCAAGCGCTTGGTCGACATCGATGACGAGGTGCTGGAGTCCGCACGGCAGGTGCTCGGTACGGCGACCATCAAGGACACCGTCAACACCGCCCTGCGTGAGGCCGTCCACTCCGCTGCACGGCGCGAGGTGGTCGACCGGGCTGCGCTGAAGCGCTTCGCCCAGGCGACCAGCGATCTGCTCGATGACGACGTGATGGCTGCCGCGTGGCGGTGACGCCCGCGTCGTGGCTGATCGACAAGTCCGTCCTCGCCCGCATCCACCTCGAGGCCGTCGCCGATGCCGTCCTACCTCGCATCCGCGCCGGGGAGGTCGGTGTGTCCCTCGTCACCGAGCTCGAGGTCGGGTTCTCCGCCCGGTCGCACGACGACTACCGGTCGACGCGCGAGGACGTCATCGACCATCTGATCCCGGTGACCATGCCGGTCCGCGCCGAGCAGCGCGCCCGCGAGCTTCAGTTCGAACTGGTGCGACTGGGTCAGCACCGCGCCGTGAGCATCCCCGACCTGCTGCTGGCCGCCATCGCGGATATCGACGGACTCACGGTTCTGCACTACGACAGCGACTTCGATCTGATCGCCGGCGTGACTGGACAGACCACCGAATGGGTCGTGCAGCGAGGATCCATCGACTGATCCGCAGGGCCCTCCGCAGGTGACCCCGCGCGTGGGTGAGCCCCGGCCGTTGGGGCGACGGCCGGGGCTCGAAACCGGGACGCGTGGGGCACACAGCGTCAACCGGTTCGGGCGTCACCAGGGGGGTTGGTGATCGCCTCTCCGTGCCCAGCCGGTGGGGCGCCGGGTTGATGGGCACGTCCGCGACGGACGGGGTGATCCGTCATCACCCCTACCAACGAGCCGGAAGCGGAACCTGTGCCCCCCTGTGCGGCGAACGCACGGGTGGCGTCGGGGACGCGCACCCGAGTCGTCGGTGACCGTCGTGACCCCATCCTAACGAGGTTGGGCGGGCGAGGGAAGGTGACTCCGAGCAGGACCCACCTGGCCGACCTGCCGGTGCGGTCGGCGCACGGTTCCGGCCGCATGGCCGCCCCGACGGGCACATCCGGCGTAACAACGGCGAAACCGAGCAGCAACACCCGCGGAACTGCCATCCGGCACGCTGCGGCCCGCCGTCGGGTGACCCACCGGCCCCGCTCGAGGAGACGACGTGAAGCTCGTGACCGCCATCGTCAAGCCCCACAAGGTCGAGGAGGTCAAGGACGCCCTCCAGGAGATGGGCATCGAGGGCCTGACCCTGTCCGAGGTACGCGGGTACGGCCGTCAGCGTGGCCACACCGAGGTCTACCGCGGCGCCGAGTACCAGGTCGAGTTCGTCCCGAAGGCCCGCCTCGACGTGCTCGTCGCCGAGACCCGGGTCGACGAGGTCATCGAGACCATCATCACCTCGGCCCGCACCGGCCAGGTCGGGGACGGCAAGGTGTGGGTCTCGCCGGTCGAGCGGGTCGTGCGGATCCGGACCGGCGAGGAGGACCACGAGGCGCTCTGAGAGCCGCTGTGGCCGACGTCGCTGCAACCCTGCGCCAGGCGCGGGCGGAGCTCTGCGAGCACGGCCCACCAGCCGGGCGCGAGTGGTGCGAGGCCTGGACGGGTGCGGTCGACGACGGCCTCGTTCAGCTGTGGCGCTCGCTGGAGCTGCTCGGTCGTCTGACCGTCGTCGCTGTCGGCGGCTACGGACGCCGCGAGCTGTGCCCCGGTAGCGACATCGACGTGCTCCTGCTGCACGACCGCGTTAGCCACGAGGACCTCGAGGGCGCGGTCCGCGCCGTCGTCTACCCGTTGTGGGACGCCGGCTTGAAGGTCGGTCACGCCGTGCGTGACCGACGTCAGGCGGTCTCGATCGCCCTCGACGATGTCGAGGTCACGACGGCGCTGCTCGACGCACGCGTCGTTGCCGGCGATCCCCAGCTGCTGCACGACGCCCGCTCGACGGTGATCAGCAAGCTCAGGCGGCGGCCGGCGAGCTTCCTCGAGGCGCTACAGCGTGCCGATGCCGAGCGTCGAGCCCGCGTTGGCGACGCGGCCGAGGTGCTCGAGCCCGACCTGAAGAGGGGCGCGGGGACGCTCAGGGACGTGCAGTCGTTGCGCTGGGCCGCCGCCGCACTGCTGGGCGAGGCGGCGCTGGACCCACTGGTCAGTGCGCGCTACATCGGGGCGCCGGATCGCAGCCGTCTCGCGCGGGCGTACGAGACGTTGCTGGCCGCTCGCGTCGCCCTCCACCTCGAGGCCGAGCACCCCCTCGATCAGTTACGGCTCGATCTGCAACCGCGCGTCGCCGACCGCCTGGGCTACGACCCAGGCGGCACCGGCGGTGCGGATGCCTTGCTCCACGACGTCTTCCTCGCAGCCCGCACGATCGATCACATCCACCTTCGCGCGTGGACGGTCCTCCGTGCGGATGCGCTACGGGGCCGTCGCTTCCGTCGCACCTCGGAGCAGCGCGTCGGCCCGTTCGGGATCGTGGACGGCGTCCTGCGCGTCGAGGAGCCCGCGATCCACGACGACCCGACGATGCCGATCCAGCTGCTGGAGGTGCTCGCTGCTGAGGGTGCCGTCCTCGACCGCACGACCGCAGCGCGCCTGGCACGCAACGTCGAGGGGGCCGAACCGTTCGTCTGGACCACGGCGTCGCGGGACGCGTTCCTCCGCGTGCTGTGGCGGGGCGACGTGGCTCTCGCTCCGCTCGCCGAGTTCGACGACGTGGGGCTGCTCACCCACCTGCTGCCAGAGTGGGCGGCGCTACGGGGCAGGCCGCAGCGCAACCCCTTCCACCGCTTCAGCCTCGACCGCCACGCGCTCCACGCTTCGGCCGACCTGGCCGAGCTGGTCCGGCACGAAGCATGGGCGACCGCGACGCTCGGAGCGGTGGAGGACCGTGATGGGCTGATGCTCGGCGTGCTGCTGCACGATGTGGGCAAGGCACACGGCGAGCCGCACTCGGAGACCGGCGTACCGGTCGCTCGCGGCATCGTGGAGCGGCTCGGCTACGGGCCCCGGACGGCCGACTTCGTGGCGACGCTTGTGCGCCACCACCTGCTGCTGCCCGACGTGGCGACGCGACGCGACCTCGCCGAGCCGGGTCTGGTGGAGTCCGTCGCCGAGACCGTCGGCGACGCTCAGACCCTCGCGGCGCTGCACCTGCTCGCCGCCGCCGATGGCACCGCCACTGGCCCGACCGCGTGGACCCACTGGAAGGCGACCCTCGTCCGTCAGCTCGTACTGAAGGTGCGAACCGTGCTCGAAACCTCCCACCCCGACCTCAACGCTGACACCGCCGAGCGGACCGCCGTGGAGGCCCAGGAGCTAGCCCCGGGGCTCGGCGTCCCCGAGGACGTGATCCGTGAACACCTCACCCTCCTCCCGATCCGTTACGCCGCCGCCGTCACGCCCCGCGCGGCCATCCGGCACGCCGCTATGGCGGCCACCCCCCTCGACGCGACCCAGATCCGTACCCGCGTCACGCCCGGCGCCGACGGAGCCGAGTACGACGAACTCGATGTCGTCGCCCGCGATCGCACCGGGCTGTTCGCTCGCGTCGTGGGCGTGCTGGCGATCCACGACGGATCGGTCCTGGGAGCGCACGCGTTCACCCGTCGTGACGGAGTCGCGGTCGACACCTTCACCGTCGCGTGTCCCCGAGACGACCGCAGCGCCTGGTGGGCCGCGGTGGAAGGCGACCTCGGGGAGGCAGCCGCGGGACGTGTCGCGCTCCGGGCTCGCATCGATGCCAAGGCCGCGAGGCAGCGAGCGCGATCACGGCCGGCGCCGGACGTGGAGACGCGCGTCGGTGTCTACGCCGACGAGTCGGGGCGCACCACCGTCGTCGAGGTCCACGCGCCCGACCAGCCCGGTCTTCTGTTCCGCATCGCCTCCGCCTTCGCCGAGCTCAGCCTGGACATCGTCTTCGCTCGCATCACCACGCTGGGACCGCAGGCCGTCGATGTCTTCGGTGTCCGCGACGCGGCCGGCGAGCCGCTCGACGACGACCACGGCGCCGAGGTGATCCTCGCCCTCGAAGCGGTCCTCAACTGACGGCGGGGCGATCACGGGATCGTCGCCGCAGCACGGTCACCAGGCTCACCAGCGCCACGGACTGCAGCACGATGACGAACCCGACGGTCGGGAGGCGGAAGCGGGCATCGCCGAACGTCGCCAGGGTCAGCGCCACGAACGCGACGATGGGCCACACCGCTAGGAAGCCGCCGATGCGGGTCGCGGGGTCGCGGAGCGCGATCACGGCGCCAGCGAACAGCAGCAGCGTCGCCACGACGTAGACCGCCGCGCTGATCCCGCGATCGAGGGCGGTGAAGACGTCCGTTTCCCGCACCGACTCCGGGACCACGCGCCGCGGATCGACCCCGTGCGTGCTCGTCGTGCTGAGTGGGCCGGTGAACGGGGCGGTGTAGTACCACAGCTTCTTGGGCCACAACGCGACGGCATCGATCGGGTTCGCCAGCACCCATCGCATCGCGCACCGCAGCAGCTCGCGATCCTGACTCGGGGTCCGTGAGCGGTTGCTGCCCCACTCGCGGTCGCACGCGTCGTCGAGGACCCTGCCCGGGTAGTTGCCGGTCGCCACGCGACTGTTGCCCAGCACGACGTTCGCGCCCAGGTTGGTCGACAGGACGGGATGCCCCGTGGCCACCTGGTTGCGGAGGATGGCTGCGCCCGGTCCGACCGCGAGGGCCACCACGAGTGCGGCGACGATCGCGGGGCGTTGTCGCTGCCGCCACGCAACCCACGCCGTGAGCGGCACGGCCACCGTGAGCGCCTTGCTCTGCAGCGTCACCGCCAGCCCGAGCACGAGCACGCCGACCACCAGGGCCCACACCGCTCGCTCCGTCACGCCCCGGTGGATCAGGGCCACGCCGATGACGAGCAAGGCCAGCATCATCGGTTCGTAGGCGATCCACGCGGCCGTGCCGGTGATCGAGGGGTGCACGGCGAACACAACCAGGGCGGTCCACGCGACGAGGGAGCCGAAGGCTCTCGATGCGAACTCGTACAGGAACCAGCCGGACGCCGTGAGGATCGTCAGCTGCACCACCCCGATCGCGATGGTCGAGCCGGTCACCGCAAGGATGGCCGCGACGAAGATCGGGTAACCGGCAGGCCAGTACGGCAGCGGCTGGACCTCTGGGCTGAGCAACCCTTGTTCGCGGAACTGGCCCGCCAGGTCCAGGTACAGCGTCGCGTCACCCGGCTCCATCGGATCGGCGGCCACGAGCACCCAGACGAGTCGGTAGACGAACGACACCGCGAGCACCGTGAGCGCCACGTGGTTCCGACGGTCATGGTCCACGGTCTGCACCGTGCGCGCGATCGCTAGAGGATGCCGCCCTCCGCCATCCGCCTGTAGTCGAGAACGCGGTCCAGAACGTCCTCCGGAACACCGTCCTCGATCGCGACGTCGCGCAGCGTCCGGTCCTCGGCGTGCGCCTTCTTCGCGAGACCGGCCGAGCGTTCGTAGCCGATCTCGGGGACCAGCGCGGTGACCTGCATGAGGGAGCGCTCGACGAGCTCGCGGCCGCGCCCCGTGGCCTGCGTACCGGCGAGGCACTTGTCGACGAACAGGCGGCTCACGTTGGCGAGCAGGTGGGTCGACTCCACGACGTTGCGAGCCATCAACGGGATCATGACGTTGAGCTCGAGCTCGCCCGAGAGCCCCCCGACGGTGACCGCTGCGTCGTTGCCGATCACCTGCGCGCCGACCTGACGCACCGACTCGGGGATCACCGGGTTGACCTTCCCCGGCATGATCGACGAACCGGGCTGGATCGCGGGGAGCTGGATCTCGGCGATGCCGGTCCGCGGGCCCGACGACAGCCAGCGCACGTCGTTGGCGATCTTGATCAGGCTCACCGCGATGGTGCGCAGTGCACCGGACAGATCGACGAGCGCATCCCGCGAGCCCTGCGCCTCGAAGTGGTCCTCGGCCTCGCGGAAGGGCAGGCCGGTGCGCTCGGCGATCAACTCGATGGTCCGCGCGGCGAACCCCGGTGGGCAGTTCAGTCCGGTGCCGACGGCGGTGCCGCCGAGCGCGAGCTCGTACACGTTCTGGAGTGAGCGGTGCAGCCGTTCAACCGCGAGCTCGATCTGCCGGGCGTAGCCGGCGAACTCCTGCCCGAGCGTGACGGGTGTCGCGTCCATGAGGTGGGTGCGGCCGGGCTTGACCTCGTCGGACCAGGCGTCCGCTCGCGATCGCAGCGCCCCGGCGAGGTGCTCCAGCGCAGGGACGAGTTCCTCGGCCACGAGTGAGGCGCACGCGATGTGCACCGCGGATGGGAAGGTGTCGTTGGAGGATTGGCTGGCGTTGACATGATCGTTGGGATGGACCCGCGTCGAGTCCAGGTCCTCGCCGAGCAGCTGCTTGGCCCGGTTGGCGATCACCTCGTTCACGTTCATGTTCGTGGACGTGCCCGAGCCGGTCTGGAACGTGTCGATCGGGAAGTGGTCGTCGAGCTGCCCCGCGATGACCTCCTCGGCAGCTTCGCGGATGACCTTCGCGAGCTCGGTGTCGAGCACGCCGTCCTCCTCGTTCGCCGTCGCGGATGCCCACTTGACGATCGCGAGAGCGTGGACGACGTCGGCTGGCACCGGCTGGCCGCTGACCGGGAAGTTCTCGACCGCGCGTTGCGTGGTGGCGCCCCACAGGGCGTCCGCGGGGATCTGCATCTCGCCCATGGTGTCGTGAGCGGTGCGGTACTCGGCCATGGCGGCGGCTCTCCTCGGTCGAGGTGTGGCTCTCGGGGTAGGGACCACTTCACCCTACCCAGCGGCTGCGCCCCGGACCTCGCCGTACAGCGCCGTACGGCGGACGACTAGCCTCGACCTCCGACCGGAGGGCGCGGTGAGCACGATCGTCGATGAGGTCACGGATCTGCTGCAGCACCTGATCCGCAACGCCTGCGTCAACGACGGGTCACGTGACTCCGGCCATGAGGCGCGCAACGTCGACGTGCTGCGTGGCTTGCTCGACGGGCCGGGGCTCGACCTCGAGACGTACGAGCCCGTGCCGGGGCGGCCGAGCCTCGTCGCTCGCATCGCCGGGAGCGATCCCGCCGCGCCCTCGCTCATGCTGATGGGCCACACCGACGTCGTCCCCGCCAACCCCGACCGGTGGCGCCACGATCCGTTCGGCGGCGAGCTCGTCGACGGGTTCGTGTGGGGCCGCGGGGCGGTCGACATGTTCAACCTCACCGCGACCATGGCCGTGACCGTCAAGGAGCTCGCACGCACCGGGTTCCGTCCCCGCGGCGACCTGGTCTACCTCGCGGTGGCGGACGAGGAGGCCGGCGGGACGCACGGGGCGGAGTGGCTCGTCGACCACGAGCCCGACGCGGTACGCACCGACTACGTCGTGACCGAGTTCGGTGGTCAGCGCTTCCCCCTGGGCGACGGACCACCCACCCTCCCCATCACCGTCGCCGAGAAGGGTCCCCACTGGACCGAGATCCACGTGACCGGGACACCGGGACACGGGTCGATGCCGCTGCGGACGGACAACGCGGCCGTCACGGCGGCGGAGGTGGTCGCCCGGGTCGCCGCCTACCGACCCCCTGCGGTGCTCACGGAGGTGTGGCAGGGTTTCGTGTCGGGGCTCGCGTTGCCCGAGGAGCTGCGGCAGATGCTGCTCGACCCCCTCCAGCTCGACGACGTGCTGGAGCAGCTGCCCGATATCGGGCTGGCTCGCTTCGCGCACGCGTGCACGCACACGACCTTCTCGCCCAACGTGGTCGTGTCGGGCACCAAGGTCAACGTCATCCCCGACCGCGCCACCGTGCAGGTCGACGTGCGCGCGCTGCCAGGCCACGACAGCAACGACATCCGCGCGATGCTCGAAGAGGCGCTCGGGGATCTCGCCGACCGCTGCGAGATCGTGTTCGCGTTCGATCAGGTCGCGTCAGCATCACCCACGGATACGCCGCTGTGGGACGTGTTGTCGCAGCGGGCCGCGGAGCTCGTCCCGGGGGCCAACGTCGTGCCGTTCCTCCTCCCCGGCGCGACGGATTCGCGCTACCTGCGGCGGCTCGGAGCCATCTGCTACGGCTTCGGGCTCTACACCGAACGCATCCCCTTCGACGATTTCGCGACGATGTTCCACGGTGACGACGAGCGCATCGACGTCGGATCGCTCGACCTCACGACGCAGCTGTGGCTGCGCACCGTGCGCGACATGCTGGAGTGAGCGTGGAACTGGTCGACGTGACCGCCGTGGAGACCGCGCGTGAGCGGTTGGCAGCGGTCATGCAACCCACTCCGATCGAGCCGTCGCGTGCGCTGACCGAGCTCGTGGGCGCCGAGGTGGTGCTCAAGTGCGAGAACCTGCAACGCACCGGCTCGTTCAAGCTGCGGGGCGCCTACAACCGCATCGCCCAGCTCACCGAGGACGAGCGCCAGCGCGGTGTCGTATGCGCGTCGGCCGGCAACCACGCCCAGGGGGTGGCCCTCGCCGCTCGCCTCCAGGGCGTCGAGGCCACCGTGTTCATGCCCGAGCAGGCGCCACTACCCAAGGCAGAGGCGACCGCGGCGTACGGGGCGCACGTCGAGTTCGTCGCGGGTCCCTTCGACGCCAGCCTCGAGGCAGCGATCGCGTACGCCGAGGAGAAGGGCCTGGTCTTCGTCCACCCCTTCGACCACCCCGACATCATCGCTGGCCAGGGGACGCTGGGCCTCGAACTGCTCGATCAGATGCCCGAGCTGGGCTCCGTCGTCGTGCCCGTAGGTGGGGGAGGGCTGATCTCGGGTGTCGCCACCGCCATCAAGGCCCGCCGTCCCGAGGTGACCGTGGTGGGCGTCCAGGCGCTCGGAGCGGCGTCCTTCCCGGCTTCGCTCGAGGGAGGCGCTCCCCGTGCGGTCACGGAGGTAGACACGATCGCCGACGGCATCGCCGTCAAGGAGCCAGGCGAGCTGACCCTCGCCCACGTCCGCGATCGGGTGGATCGGGTCGCCACCACCTCCGATGACGCCATCGCCCGAGCCGTCGTGCTGCTGTTGGAACGGGCCAAGCTCGTCGTGGAGCCGGCCGGCGCCGCGGGTGTCGCGGCGCTCCTCGACGGCGACCTCGACCTGCGGCCTCCGATCGTGGCGGTGCTGTCGGGCGGCAACATCGATCCTCTCGTCATGCAGCACCTGGTGACCTCGGGCCTGACGGCAGAGGGGCGCTACTTCACCTTGCGGACCCGCATCGTCGACCGCCCCGGGGCGCTGCATCGCATCCTCGGGCTGATCGCGGCGGAACGGGGCAACATCGTCGGTGTGGAGCACCACCGCTTCGGACGCCGACTGCGCCTGGGTCAGGTCGAGGTGGTCGTCGAGCTCGAGACCCGCGGACCCGAGCACATCGCCCACCTCCGTCAGGTCCTGCAGGACGCCGGCTACCCGATCGTGTCCTTCTGAGGACCCCTGCACCAGAACGCCCCGTATCCGGTGGTTCCTGGTGTGGTGGGTGGCGGGGCGGCCCGTGAGCCCCAGAACCCGCGTATCCGGTGGTTCTGGATGCGCGGTGGTGGGTGGGGCGGGCCGTGGGCCCCCAGAACCCGCGTATCCGGTGGTTCTGGATGCGCGGTGGTGGGTGGGGCGGGCGGAGGCAGGGAACGGCCCCGCTCGTGTCGAACCTCTTCCAGAGCCCCGATACCCCTCCTTCCCGGGGCACCCACCTGGAGGCTTGCTCATGAGGTTGCGAACCGCACTCTCCGGCCTGTTGGCGCCGGTCCTGGCCGCGAGCCTGCTGGCCGCCCACGACGCGCCCCGCGATGCCGGGCCACCGGCGGACTTCATCGCGATGGCCGACCAGCTCTCACAACCGGACTACCCGGACACGGTGACGGTCGTCGAGCAGCTCGTCGTGCCGCACGACGACGTCGACATCTACGTCGAGATCACCAAGCCCGATCCCGAGTTGCACGGCGACGGGCCGTGGCCGGTCATCCTCGAGGCCAGCCCGTACCACGGCACGATCGCCACACGCATCGGCGACCGGATGTTCCCCGATCCGAAGAACCCTGACGGCTCCAGCGCCGGGCTCACGGGCTACTTCGCGCCCCGTGGGTACGCGGTCGCCATGATGGACCTGCGGGGTACAGGGCGCTCCGGCGGGTGCCTGGACCACCTGGGTCCCAACGACGCCAAGGACCTCGAGTACACCATCGAATGGCTCGCGAGCCAGGAGTGGAGCAACGGGCGCGTCGGCATGACCGGCCACAGCTACGTGGGATCCACCCCGTCGGTCGCGGCCGCGCAGCGCCCCGACGGCCTCGTGACGATCATCCCGTCGGCCGGCCTCGCGTCGATGTACGACCACCAGTTCCTCTACGGGGTGCCGTGGCTGCTGCAGTACGTCGGTCCCCAGGCGGCCTACGCCACCCTGGCGACGCAGCGCCACATGCCGTCTCAGGCGCCCGCGCCCCCGGTGATCAGCAGGGGCGACACCGGCGACGACTTCGGCAACCACCCCACCGACACCGGCTGCGGCTGGAAGAGCTCCGCGGCCCTGTCCGGCCCTGGTCAGTACACCGGCCAGTACGAGCGCTGGCACGCCGAGCGTGACTGGCGTGCCCTGGCATCCGAGGCTGACATCCCCGTGTTCATGATCCACGGGGTCAACGACAACGCCGCGCGCATCCCCGCCGCGGAGTGGTTCTTCGGCCACCGGTTCATGCGCCCCGGCGATAAGGTCTGGATCGGGCAGTGGGACCACGGCTCGACGAACGGCCGCTGTGGCGACGTGGACAACAAGCGGGTCTCGCACCCCACGTGCCGCTTCGACCAGATGAAATACGCCATCCACGCCTGGTTCGACAAGCACCTCAAGCAGATGGATGTGGACACCGGCCCCGCCGTCGAGGCGTTCCTGAACGCCGAGAGCGCCCGACCGACTGGCAGCAACCCCAACTCACCCACGAACGACCCGCTCGACCCGATGAGTCCCGAGTGGGGTCGCACGGCGATCACCGACACCGCTTGGCGTCACCCTGACCACCGTGTGGAGCTCCACGCCGACGGCGAAGCGCTGAGCTTCGCGCAGCCGTCCGACGAGCAGTCGCGGACGTTCACGACCAACGCCAACGCGGTGCTGGCCCACGTCGGCAGCGGGTCGGTGACCTTCCTGTCTGACCCGCTCGATGAGGATCTGGTGACGCTCGGGCTCATGCGGATGCAGCTGACGGCGTCGGTCCGCAACAGCCAGGTCGTCCATCTGGTCGCGACACTGTCGCGGCGCGACCCCGCGACGGGTCAGGTGCAGGACATCGGGTACTGCGGGATCCAGCCAAGCCTGCGTGACTCGGTCTCGACGTTCTCGCCGATCGTCCCCGATCAGGCGATGACGCTGCACCCGCAGTGCTTCACCGTCGCTCACCACGTGCCGGCCGGCCAGCAACTCCTGCTGACGATCGGGACGAACGGGAAGCACTTCGCCTCCCACGGCAGCGAACGACAGGTGACGATCTACACCGGACCGGACCACACGAAGATGCTGCTGCCGGTCGTCGAGGATGCCGTCATCCACCCCGACGTGTCGCTGCGGGAGCAGTGATCGGGACTCACTGAGCCACGGCGGAGGGCGGGGGCGATGCCCCGCCCTCCGTGCGCTGGGCCGTTCGCACGGTTCGGGCCAGCGCGATGTGGGTATGTTCCAACATGCTGCGGAACACCCGGTCGAGACCCGAGGCTCCTTCGCCATGTGCCTAATCAACCGGATCGCCATCGGAGCGCTGCTCGCGACCTTGCCGGTCGCGGCGTGCGCAACGGAGGACGGCGAAGGACCGACCCCCACGGATGCCGTACAGCCAGCAGATGACGTAACGACCAGGCCTCGTGCAACGTCGAGTCCCAGCATCCCGGATGACGCCCTGCGCCTCGAAGGGGAGGCTACGGGCACGACAGAGCCTGTGGAGCTGAGTCCCGGACTGGTCCGGGTCGACTTCCGCAGCGACGGTCCCGCTCCGATGCGCATCGAGGTGCAGGGACCGGACGGTCGGCGACAGCTGATCGCCGAGCGGGTTCGGGGCGCCGGCTCTGTGGCCCTCTACGTCCGCGACCCCGGCGAGCATCTGTTCGACGTCGCGGCCGAAGGTGTTTGGGAGCTCGGTGTGAGCCCGGTAAGACCTGACGACGCTCGCCCCCTGCCCGCACGCCTGAACGGCAACGGCACGACCGTTACGGCTCCGTTCCTGGTCGAGGACAGCGTCAGTGTCACCGTGCAGTTCTCGGGCCAGGGACGGCTCGTGCTGCAGCCTCTCGCGGTCACCTCTTCACGGTCGATCGAACCCGTGGCCATCGACGCTCCAGGACGGAGCACTCACACGATCGCCCTCGAGTCGGACACGTACGTGCTGGCGGTCGACACGGTCGATCCATCGGCCCGGTGGACGGTGGAGCTGTCCGCCAAGGCGGCCTGACCACCCGCCGCTACCGCTCTGCACGTGCTGGCTCTGAGCGTGGAGCGCACACCGGACGATCGCGATTTCGTCGTCGGCGGTTGGCGCGCTGGGCGGTCGACCCTCTAGTCCGCGGGGATCAGCACTGCTGGTATGACCGCGTGAGCGCGGTCTTCGGTGTCCGCACGTCGTCGGGTGTGTGGGCCGTTCGGGCTAGCCGGCTCGGACGGTGGCCGCCTCATGTGCGATCGGTGGTGGCGTCACACCATCGTCGGATTCGCTTGCCGTCGTGTCCCCACCGTACGTACCGTCCGCGCTCTTCACGACCCGCTCGGGGTCGCTCGTACCGGGGCACATGTCATGGTTGAAGCATCGAACCTCTCCTTCGCGTACGCACCTTTCCCCCTCCTGACCGGCTTCCGACGGGCCCTCATCGTGCTCCTCGCGGCGGGTGCTCTGCTCGTGGTCGGAGCGTGGCGTGCGGAAGCGGTACCCGGCAACGACGCCTTCGCCTATGCCGCATCTGTCGGTCCGGCTATCCCGACCTCGGTGTCCGCCGATACGGTCGGGGCGACCACCGAGCCCGACGAGCCCCTGCACTGCGACATGGACGCGACCCTGTGGTACGCGTTCACGCCCTCGACGTCGGGCGTGGTCGTCATCGACACGGTCGGCAGCGGCTTCGACACCGTTCTCGCCGTGTTCGACGGTGACCCCTTCGCCGGCGATCCCAGCGCCCCGACGCACCTGATCGATTGCAACGACGACTTCCACGACCTCCAGTCGCAGGTCACGGTCGAAGTCACGTCCGGAACCACCTACCGCATCCAGGTCGGCGGATGGTCGGGTGACACCGGAGCGCTGACCCTGAACCTCGCTGAGGCGCCGGGTGGCGTGATCTCGGGCACGGTCACGGATGCGGCCACCGGGGCGCTGCTCGCGGGCATCTGCGTCGAAACGTGGGGCGAGACCACCATCGGCTACGGCTCCGACGTCACCGACGCTACCGGCTCCTACACGCTCGGCGGGCTCTCCCCCGACAGCTACCGCGTGTACCTCTACGACTGCGGTGGTGGCGGCTACATCGCCGAGTACCACCAGAACGCGCCCGACTGGGAGTCGGCAACGCTGGTCGTCCTCGGCGACGGCGAGCACGTCACGGTCAACGAGGACCTGTCGACTGGGGGGTCGATCTTCGGCCAGGTCACCGAGGCTGGCACCACCACCGGCATCGAGAACGTGTGCGTCACCGCCCACGATCCCGACCTCGGTCTGTGGAGCTACGGCACCACCGATGCGAACGGTGACTACGTCATCGGTGGCGTCGAGGACGGGTCGTACACCGTGTACTTCACTGTCTGCGACACCGGGCCGTTCATCCCCGAGTACTTCGACGACGCCGCCGACGCGACGACCGCGACCCGCGTCGCCGTGAGCTCGGGCGCGGCGACGGAGGTCGACGAGGACCTGTCGCGCGGAGGCGTGATCCATGGGATCGTCTCCGCCGCGGGCGGGGGTGGCGCCATCGGGAACGTCTGTGTACACGTCTACGGCGAGAACACCGGGGTGTGGACCACCGCGTACACGGACGAGGCCGGTCAGTACGAGACCGAGGGCCTGCCCGCGGACAACTACCGCCTCGAGTTCATCGACTGCTCCGGTGTCGGTTACCTCACCGAGTACTACGACGAGCACCGCGACTGGCTCGACTCCGATCTCGTCTCGCTCGCGTTGGGGCAGATGCAGGCGATCAACGAGGATCTCAGCCTCGGCGGCACCATCACGGGTCACGTCACCGATACCACGACGGGAGACCCGATCGAGTTCGTGTGCGTGTCGGTGGAGGATGACGCCGGGATCTGGGGCTCGGACGTAACCGACATGATTGGCCACTACGAGGTGCCGGCGCTGTACCCGGGCATGTACAAGGTCCACTTCTCCGACTGCGGGGGCGGCGGCTACGGCGACGAGTGGTACAACGACCAGACCACCTTCGAGACGGCCGACGCCGTGGAGGTCTTCGCGAACATGCTCACGCATGTCGAAGAGGACCTGAGCTCGGGTGGGCGAATCGAAGGTGTCATCACCGACGCCGGAACGACGGACACCCTGGTCGACATCTGCGTCGACGTCACCGGCAACCTGACCGGTCACTACGGGTTCGACGCCACCGGTGCTGACGGCCACTACTCCATCGGCGGGCTCCCCGCCGACGACTACCGCATCCACTTCTACGACTGCGGTGGCCTGGGCTACCACGAGGAGTACTGGGACGAGCAGCCCGACTGGGCCAGCGCCCACCTCCAGCCGGTTGGCGAGAACCAGACCGTCACGATCGACGAGGACCTCGTGGCGCTCGGCCGCATCGCGGGCACCCTGGTGGATGCCGCGGACGGCGTGACGCCAGCCCAGGGCGTATGCGCGTGGGCCGTCGACGTCCTGGGCGGGGGCTGGTACGGGGCCAACCCCAGCGACGAGTCCGGCGGATACCTCATAACGGGCCTGCCCGACGGTGACTACAAGGTCCTCTTCGAGGACTGCCTCGACGACTACTGGCTGTCCGAGTGGTACGCCGACGCTGCCGACGAGACGTCCGCCACCCCCGTGTCCGTGGTGCAAGGCGTCACCACCTCCGTGGACGAGGACCTCGTCGCAGGTGGTCGGCTCGGAGGCACCGTGCTCTCGGATCTCACCGGCAACGGCGTCGACGGCATCTGCATCGACATCCACGACACCGGCGACCCGGTGGCGCGCGACAGCGCCTGGACGGGGTGGGACGGCGCCTGGCAGAGCAGCGTGCTGCCAGCCGGGGACTACCAGCTGTTCCTCAGCGACTGCACCCGCATGCGCTACCACGACGAGTGGTACGACGACGCAGCCGACCAGACCGGCGCGGCCGAGGTCGCCGTCATCGGCGGCCAGGTCACCGACGTGACCGAGAGCCTGTTCGCGGACAACGTCGCGCCCGATGCGGTGGAAGATGTCTTCGACGTGCTGAAGAACCGTCAGGCCACCCTCTCGCCCCTCGACAACGACACCGATGGTGACGGTGATGGGCTGACGATCACCGCCGTCGAGACGGCCGACGCGGCCGAGCACGGCGTGGTCTCCCACGACGGCTCCACGATCACGTACGTGCCCGCGGCCGGCTTCCTCGGCAGCGACACCTTCGACTACACCGTCGACGACGGCTTCGGGGGGACCGACACCGCGACCATCACGGTGACCGTCGCCGACTGCCCGGACCTCACGCCGGGCATCGACGACGCTGGACTCGTCACCGGCTACGAGTGGGTCGAGTGCAGTGCCATCGATGCCAACGGCCTGAGCCCCCAGGTCACCAGCCACTTCCCTGTGGTCGGTGACTCCATGGGACTGATGACCAGCGGCGACCGGGCGCTCGCCCCGACCGCCAACGACGGAGGCGGCGACGGGCGGGACAACGCCTGGAGCGCGCGCGGCGCGAACGACCCGTCGATACTGCGGCTCGACCTCGATGTCCCCGACGGCGGCACGTGCCTCGCGATGCACGTCGCGTTCATGTCCGAGGAGTACCCGGAGTACGTGGGGAGCGGGTACAACGACGCGTTCCTCGCCGAGCTCGACGCGACCACCTGGTCGGTGAGCGACAGTGTCATCACCGCTCCCGACAACTTCGCGTTGGCTCCCGGTGGAGACCTGCTCTCCATCAACAGCGTCTTCTTCGACGGCGCTCGCGCCATCGTCGACAACGGCACCACCTACGACGGCATGACCGCGCAGCTGCGCGTCCAGACTCCGGTCACCCCGGGTGAGCACAGCCTGTTCCTGACCATCTTCGACCAAGGCGACGGCATCTACGATTCGGCCGCGTTCGTCGACGATCTCCACGTCGAGAGCGACCCGGAGGGGGGCTGCACCGCAGGTGTCAACGCGCTGCCCGAGGCTGAGGACAACACCGCGGCGACGGACGAGGACACCCACGTCGACATCGATGTGCTCGCCAACGACAGCGACGCCGACCTCGACCCGCTCACGATCGTGGCGGTCGACGACCCGGCACACGGCACGGCCACCATCGTCAGCGGCCAGGTGCGCTACGTGCCTGACACGAACTGGTTCGGCACGGAGGACCCGTTCACCTACACCATCGCCGACGCCTTCGGTGGGTTCGCCAGCGCCACGATCAACGTCGATGTCGCCCCGGTGAACGACGCCCCGGTGGCTGACGATCTCGGGGAGACCACCGACGAGGACACGCCCGTCGATGTCACGCTGACCGCCAGCGACGTCGAGGGCGATCCGTTCACGTTCTCGATCGTCGACGGGCCGGCCAGCGGCATCCTGTCCCCCATCGTGGCCGGAGTGGTGACCTACACGCCCGCTGCGGACACGAACGGGATGGACTCGTTCACCTACCGCGCCTCGGATGCGGACGATGGCCCGATCGCGACGGTGACCCTGGACGTCACGGCGGTCAACGATGCCCCCGATGCGGTCGATGACGGGGAGGGCACGGACGAGGACGTCGCGGTCGACGTGGCCGTGCTGGCCAACGACTCCGACGTCGACCTCGTCCACGAGGGCGACACGCTCACGGTTACCGGCGTCAGCGATCCCGCCAACGGCACGGTGTCGATCGCCGTGGACGGGCAGTCGGTGTCCTACACGCCCGACCCGGACTGGTTCGGCGAGGACACGTTCACCTACACGCTCTCCGACGCCGATGGTGCGATGGACACGGCCACGGTGACGGTGACGGTGAACCCGGTCAACGACGCGCCGGTGGCCGACGACCTCGGGGCGATCACCGACGAGGACACCGCGGTCGATGTCACACTGACGGCCAACGACGTCGAGGGCGATCCGTTCGTGTTCTCGATCGTCGTCGGGCCGGCCAGCGGCACGCTGTCGCCCATCGGGGCTGGGGCCTCGGTCGTGACCTACACGCCCGACGCGGACGCGAACGGGATGGACTCGTTCACCTACCGCGCCTCGGATGCCGACGATGGCCCGATCGCGACGGTGACCCTGGACGTCACGCCGGTGAATGACGCGCCGGTGGCGAGCCCTGCGGAGGAGACGACGGCGGAGGACACGCCGCTGGAGGGTGCACTGCTCGCCACGGATGTCGACGGCGACGAGCTGAGCTACGTCGTCGTGGCTCCGCCTGCTCACGGTGAGGTGGTGCTGGGTGTGGGTGAGGCTTTCACGTACACGCCGCACGTGGATTACAACGGCGCGGACTCGTTCACCTTCAAGGCGAACGATGGTGTAGCGGACTCCAACGTGGCTGCGGTGTCCATCACGGTCACGCCCGTCAACGATGCACCTGAGGCCGCGGACAACCTCGCGTGGGTCGTGGAGGAGGACGCTTCCGTGGTGATCATGATGGAGGCGGGAGACGTCGAGGACGATCCGCTGACGTTCTCGATCGTGGCCGGCCCGGAGCACGGTGGGCTGTCGGTGGTGGACGGTAATCAGGTCACCTACACACCTGTTGCGGACTACAGCGGATCGGACTCGTTCACTTTCAGGGCCAACGATGGCGGGCTGGACTCCAACGTCGCCACCATCGGCATCGATGTCACCCCGGTCAACGACGCCCCGACTGTCGACGAGGTCGAGGTCGGGACCAGCCAGAACTCTCCGGTCCAGGTGATCCTCGTCGGTGCCGACGTCGACAACGACCCCTTGGTCTTCTCGATCGTTTCCGGCCCGAGTAGCGGCACGTTGGGACCCGTCTCGGGGAACCAGGTGACGTACACGCCCGACGACGGCTACTTCGGTCCTGACTCGTTCACCTTCAAGGCCAACGACGGGACCGTGGATTCCGGCAGTGCGACCGTGTCGGTCACCGTTCTCGAGAACAGCGCGCCGGTCGCTTCAGCGGTGGAGGCGTCGACTGCCGAGGACACTGCGAAGCAACTGACGCTGCCGGCATCGGACGCGGATGACGACTCGCTGACCTGGTCGATCGTGTCCGCGCCCGTGCACGGCGACCTCGGAGCGCTGGTCGGCAACGTGGTCACGTACACCCCGGACCCTGACTACAACGGGACGGACTCCTTCACGTTCAAGGCGAACGATGGGCTGTCCGACTCGAACGTCGCCACCGTGGACATCACGGTCACGCCGGTCAACGACGCCCCGGAGGCGGCACCCAACACCTACGAGGTCGATGAGGACTCATCGGTCGTGGTGGTGCTGGAGGCTGGCGACGTCGAGGACGATCCGTTGACGTTCTCCATCGTCGCTGGCCCCGACCACGGTTCGCTGTCGTCAGTGTCAGGTGGCGAGGTGACTTACACGCCGGACGCCGACTACGACGGTGTCGATTCGTTCACGTTCAAGGTGAACGACGGCGAGGCGGACTCGAACGTGGCGACGATCGGTCTCGACGTCCTTCCGATCAACGATCCGCCGACGGCGACGGACACTGCGGTGGAGGTGAGTGCCGGCCAGTCGGTCACGGTGACGCTGCCTGCGACCGACGTGGACAACACGAGCTCGCAACTCACCTTCAGCGTCGGAGGATCGCCGTCGAAGGGGACGTTGTCGTCGGTGTCGGGCAACCAGGTCACGTACACGGCGAACGTAGGAACCAGCGGCACCGACTCGTTCACCTTCAAGGTGAACGACGGAGCGGTCGACTCCAACACCGCCACCGTAAGCGTGACCGTGAAGCAGTCGACGACATCCACGAACACGACCGTCGAACCGGGCGGGACGGCGTCCACCGAGGGCACGACGGCCACGTCCGACAACCCCGTCGTGACCGCAGTCACGTCGCCGACTGGTGGTGAGGTCACCGTCCAAGAGGGCGAGCGGACCACGGGCGCCCCGTCGGGCTACCGGATGTTCGACGTCCAGGTCGAGATCCACGCCCCCGACGCCACGGTCGAGGAGCCGCTCCTGTTGGTGTTCCGCGTCCACGAGTCGCAGGTCCCGGACGGTGCACGCAGTCTGACGGTGTTCCGCAACGGGCGGCGCGTGCCGAACCCGTGCACGCACCCAACCTCCGCCCAACCCGACCCCTGCACCGCGTCGATCGTCAAGGATGGCGAGGAGTGGGTCATCACCGTCCGTACCTCGAAGGCCTCGACCTGGAACTTCGGTGAGCAGACCGACGTCGAGTTCGAGCGGCTCTCCGGTGACGGAAGGATCCAGACCGCCGTTGCCATCTCTGCGGACACGTTCACGGCCGCGGACACGGTGATTATCGCCAGGTCGGACAAGTACCCCGACGCGCTCGCGGGCGCCCCGCTGGCTGCGAAGCTGGCAGCGCCGATCCTGCTCACCACCTCGGACGTCCTCGACCCAGCGGTGGCCGCGGAGGTGGACAGGTTGGGTGCCGACCGCGCCATCCTGCTCGGCGGTGAGACCGCGTTGTCGCCGGTGGTGCGCGACCAGCTCCTCGCTCTGGGGGTCGCTACGGTCGATCGGATCGCGGGCAACACGCGCTTCGACACCGCTGCGGAGATCGCCAAGCAGGTCGGTGGAAGGGCCGTCTACGTGACGGAGGGTGCGAACGCCGATGAGGGCCGCGGCTGGCCTGACGCGGTGGCGGTATCCGGGCTGGCGGCGTTCCAGCAACGGCCCATCGTGCTGGCGGAGCGCGACGTGCTGCCTGGTGCGAGCGCCGCGGTCCTGGATGCGCTCGGTGTCACGCAGGCCACCATCGTGGGCGGTGAGGCTGCCGTCTCGGCCGCGGTCGCCGGACAGATCACTCAGCACGACGTGGAGGTGGGACGCATCGCCGGAGCCAACCGCTACGACACCTCACGCCAGGTCGCAGAGTGGGCGGTCGTGGCTGGGATGGATCCGGCGACCCTCTGGGTGGCGACGGGCCTCAACTTCCCCGACGCGCTCGCGGCAGGACCGGCGGTCGCCGCCACCAAGGGCGTGCTGGTGTTGGTCCACGGTCAGACGTTGGACAACGCACCAGCGAGCCTGGAGTACATCGAGGCTCAGGCGGCGAGCATCGCGCGCGTCGCCCTGGTGGGCGGCGACAAGGCGGTGACCGAGACGGTCGCCGGCCAGATCGCCGATGCGATCGCGGCGGCAGGGTCCTAGGTCAGCCTGACGACCGCAAGGACAGCCCCGTTCCGGTGCCCCGGACGGGGCTGTCCTGTCTCACCTGACGACTACAGGTCGTCGCCGGTCAGGACGGTCATCGTCGTGCCGTGCTTCTCCTGGAGCTGCTTCGCATCGTCGAGCGCCTCCTTGGCGGCCTCGGAGTTGAGCCCCTCGCCTAGATCCTCGAGCTCGATGATGGTCACGAGGTGGTAGGCGGGATCGCCGAAGGGTGAGTTCGGGGTTCGGAGGGTCTGCACGCTCTTGAAGCCCGTCCACCGGTGCACGATCTCGGTGTGGGTCGTGCGGTAGTGCTCCTCGAAGCCCTCCACGTCGGTCTCGGGCTTGGTCCACAAGGCGACGAAATGCGGCACGGTCTGCTCCTAGCTCGTCCGGCTCGGTCCCGGTGAGCCTAGAGCCCGTACAGCCGCCGCGGGTTGGCATCGAGAGCCTTGTCCAGCACCTCGTCGCCGAGCGCGGCGTTCACCTCGCGTGTGGTCGTGACGCTGCCGGGGAACTCGCAGTCCCAGTGGGGGTAGTCGCTGGCCCAGATGAGCGCATCCGCCCCGAGGTGCTCGACGAAGTGGGCGACGAAGGGGTCCTCGCACTCGAAGCTGAAGTAGCACTGGCCCCGCTCGATGTACTCGCGCGGGTCGGCCTTCATGCCGGGGATGAGGTCGCCGCGCTTCTCGCGGTGCTCGTGGGCACGGTCGATCCAGTACGGGACCCAGCCGACGCCGCACTCGAGGAACGCCACCCTCAGCGTGGGAAAGCGGTCGAGCACGCCGCCCATGGTCAGGGCGGTGAACGCGACCATCTGGTCGACCGGGAAGCTGATCTGGTGCACCTGCGCGTAGTTGTCGAACAGGTCAGCCGCGGGCAGGGGGTTGTTCATCCCCGGGGCGTTGTGCACCCCGACGGCGAAGCCGGCGTCAGCCACGGCCTCGAAGAAAGGAGTCAGAGCGGGATCGTGGAGGGGTCGGGGCAGCTCGCCGGGGGAGAGGCGCACCGCCGGCGGGATCGTCACGGCGACCGCGCCCCGACCCGCGGCGCGACCGACCTCCTCCGCCGCGCCGGCCACGTCCTGCAGCGCGACGACGGCGACGCCCTTCAACCGGTCCGAGTGGCCGCAGACGTCACCCAGGAGCCAGTCGTTGTAGGCGGTCGCGAAGTCGCGTGCGAAGCCGTGGTCCTCGAAGCTGGTGGTGCCGATGGCGAGGCCGCCGTAGAGCACCTGCACGTCGATGCCCTCGGCATCCATGTCGCGCAGCCGCGCATCGAGGTCGAACGCCCCCTCCATCGCATCGGGGTGCAGCGCGCTCTCGATCGGCACGCCCCGCCCGCGCCCCGCCTGCCGGGGGTAGGGCCGTCCCTCGATGATGGCGGCCGCGCCGCCTTCGACCTCGCCGAACGTCAGCCACTCGGGGTACCGCTCCGACAGTTCGGTCCAAGCGGTCGGGTTCTCGTTGATGTGGGCGTCGGCGTCGATGACCGCCATCACAGGCTCTCGTCGAGGACGGATGGGTCGCGCCGCAGCTCGCGGCGTACCTCGGCCTCCCACAGGTGCGGGAAGGGGACGTGGTCGAAGATGCCGCCGAACTCCTGCACGAACGAGTCGGGCAACGGGACACCGCCCCCGATCTGCTCCACCCGCCACGCCATGCGGCAGCGCCACTCGAGGAACACGGCGCGGTGGTGGGCCTGCTGGATGTCCTTGCCGACCACGAGCACACCGTGGTTGGCCAGCAGGGCGTAGCGGGCGTCTCCGAGACCGCCGGCGGCCTTCCGTGCCGCGTCCTTGTCGGCGACGTTGCCGTCGTAGCTGTCGTAGAGCACAAGGTCGTCCGCGACCTGCGCCGAGGTCTGGTCGTAGACCGGCGGGACGCGCCGGGCGTCGGCCCACACGGTGCCCCACGACGGGTGGTTGTGCACCGCCACGACGACGTCGTCGCGCTGCTCGTGGATCGCCAGGTGCAGCTCGATCGCCGGGGTGACCGTCCAGGGCCCTTCGAGGACGTGACCGTCGACCGTCAGGCGCATGACGTCGCATGCGCGCAGCTCGTCCCACATCAGCCCGAACGGGTTGGTGAGCAGCGTGCCGTCGGGTTGCAGGTAGGTGATGTGGCCGGCCAGGTGATCGTCGTAGCCCTCGCGGTGCAGGATGCGAGCCAGGAGCGCCACCTCCTGGCGGGACGTGAGCTCGGGGATCGACGGTCCGAGCGGGTTGGTCTGGTCGAACAGGTGCACGCCGCCTTCGGGCTGCTCGGAGGCGGTCGTCTCGGTCGATGTCTCGGCACTCACGCTCGTCCCTCCCCCCCGCGCGTCCCTGACGCGGGCGTCAGGGGGGAGCGTACAACGTGTCGCGAGGGAGGACCGCGGGCGATCAGGCGCTGACGCGATCCTCGATGCCCTCGACGCCGGCACGCTCGGCGCAGTGCGCGCAGCAGTAGACGGTGCCGTTGGCCTGCACGCCGTGCCCGACCACCCGGACGCCGCAGACGTCGCACGTCGGGGCGAGGCGGTGCATCGCGCACTCGAACGAGTCGAACGTGTGGGTCTGCCCGTCGAGCTCGATCGTCATCGCGCGGTCGTAGTCGTTGCCACAGGTGTCGCAGGTCGCCATGGTTCCGTCCTCCATCGGGGTTCGCTACTCCCGAGGGTGGCGCAGATGACGGGGCGCCGTGATGGACGAACGACCGGTGTTCAGCTCAGACCAGTTCGGCGACCTGGGCGAGGACCTCGGTGAGTTCGTAGTCCTTGGGGGTGAAGACGGCGGCGACACCGGCCTCGCGGAGCTTGTCGGCGTCGGCGGGCGGGATGATCCCGCCGGCGACGACCGGGATGTCGTGGCCCGCGCCTCGAAGCCCCTCGATCACCTGCGGGACGAGGCCGAGGTGCGATCCGGACAGGATGGACAGCCCGACCAGGTGGACGTCCTCGTCGACGGCCGTGCGGACGATCTGCTCCGGCGTGAGGCGGATGCCCTCGTAGATGACCTCCATGCCGAGGTCGCGGGCGCGGATGGCGACCTGCTCGGCCCCGTTGCTGTGCCCGTCGAGCCCGGGCTTTCCGACGAGGATGCGCAGCTTGCGCCCGACACGCTCCTCCACCGCCGCCACACGTTTCCGGGCAGCCGCCAGCCGGTCAGCCAGCGGTCCGCCCGACGCCAGCGCGCGCTCCGACACGCCGGTCGGGGCGCGGTACTCGCCGAACACCTCGCGCAGCACCCCGGCCCACTCGCCGGTCGTCACGCGCGCCCGTGCGCACTCCAGGGATGGCCCCATGAGGTTGGCGTCGCCCGCAGCGGCCTCGGCCAGCGCGTCCAACGACGCGCCGACCGCTGCATCGTCGCGCCCCGCACGCCACCCCTCCAGACGCTCGAGCTGGTCCCGCTCCGCGGCGTCGTCGATGACGAGGATCCCGCCCTCCTCGTCGACGAGCGGCGAGGGCTCGGCCTCGGTGAAGCGGTTCACCCCGACGACCGTCTGCTCGCCCGACTCGACCCGGCGCATCCGCTGGGCGTTGGAGCGGACGAGCTCGGACTTCATGTGGTCCACGGCCTCGAGCGCCCCGCCCAGCGCCAGCACCTCGTCGAGCTCGGACTGGGCCGCGTCGACGAGGCGCTCGACCTCACGCTGCATCACGACCGATCCCTCGAAGATGTCGTCGTGCTCGAGCAGGTCGGTCTCGAAGGCGAGGATCTGCTGCATCCGCAGGCTGAGCTGCTGGTCCCAGGGTCGCGGGAGCCCGAGCGCCTCGTTCCACGCCGGCAGCTGCACCGCCCGGGCGCGCGCGTCCTTCGACAGGGTCACGCCGAGCATCTCGATCAGGATGCGGCTGATGTTGTTCTCGGGCTGCTGCTCGGTCAGCCCCAGCGAGTTCACCTGCACCCCGTAGCGGAAGCGTCGGTACCTGGGGTCCTGAACGCCGTAGCGGTCGCGGGTGATGCGGTCCCACAGCTCGACGAAGGCGCGCATCTTGGCGACCTCCTCGACGAACCGGATGCCCGCGTTGACGAAGAACGAGATGCGGCCCACCACCTCGGGGAAGCGGTCATCGGGGACGTTGCCGCGCTCGCGGACCGTGTCGAGCACGGCGATCGCGTTGGCCATGGTGAAGGCCAGTTCCTGCACCGGCGCGGCGCCGGCCTCCTGGAGGTGGTAGCTGCAGATGTTCAGCGGGTTCCAGGCGGGGATGTGCTCGACGGTGTGCTCGATGACGTCCGCGGTCAGCCGCATCGACGGCTGGGGCGGGAACGCGTAGGTCCCGCGCGACAGGTACTCCTTCAGGATGTCGTTCTGCGTCGTGCCCCGGAGTTCGCGCGTGTCGGCGCCCTGCTCCTCCGCGACCGCGACGTACAGCGCGAGCAGCCACATCGCCGTGGCGTTGATCGTCATCGACGTGTTCATCTGCTCGAGCGGGATGCCCTCGAACAGGGCACGCATGTCCTCGATCGACGAGATGGGGACCCCGACCTTGCCCACCTCGCCCCGCGCGAGCACGTGGTCGCTGTCGTAGCCGGTCTGGGTGGGCAGATCGAAGGCCACCGACAGGCCCGTCTGGCCCTTCGCGAGGTTGGTCCGGTACAGCTCGTTGGAGGCCGCTGCCGAGGAGTGACCCGAGTAGGTCCGCATGATCCAGGGACGGTCCACAGCTACCTCCAGGACGGCTCCGAGCGTACCGCCGGGCACGCCCTGGCCCGCCTCCCGTGCGACCGGTATGACCGAACCGCCCGATCCGTCCGGTTCGCTGCGACGTCAGCGCGTCCCGCATCGCTCGCAGGTGTTGTCACACCGGATGTCGTATAGGCTCCGTGGCCAGGTCCACCCCTCCCCTCTGGTGGACCGCCCGCGTCCCGTCCCCAGGCGCGAACCACCTGACCCCGAGCTGGTGAGTCCGACCTGAGTACACGCACGCTGTCACGTCCCCGCGCCCGTGCGGTGCGGCGGGTGGTGGTCACCCTCCTCGTGCTCGCCCTGTCGCTGACCGGTTCGGCCACGGCCCAGGACCTCGAGGACGTCGTCGAGCAGCGCGAGGAGCTCGAGGCCGAGCTCGATCAGGCCGTCGCCGCCTGGGAGGATCTGGTCGCTCGCCTCGCGACCGCGGAGGAGGAGCTGGCCCAGCTCGAGACCCGGGTCGCGGCCCTCGAGGCCGAGGCCCAGGAGGTCAACGCCGCCCTCGCGGACCGTGCCCGCGCCGCTTTCAAGCGCGGCGACGGGTCGATGCTGACCACGATGCTCGGAGCCGAGGGCCCTGAGGGAGCGCTCGAACGTGCCCAGTTCCTCGTGGCCCTGACGGGCCGTGACCGCGGCCAGCTCGAGGGCGCCACCAACCTCAAGGTCCAGCTGCAGCAGTCCCGCACCCTGCTCGAGGACAAGGCGGCAGAGCTCGCCAGCCTGCGCGAGGAGATGGCCGCGATCCAAGCCGACCTCGAGGGCCGCCTGTCGTCGGTCAAGGTCAAGGAAGCCGAGCTGCGCAGTCGTCGCGAGCGGCAGCGGACCATCTCCAACGGCGTCCAGAACGGCACCTACGCCTGCATCATCGCGGCGCCCTACCACTTCCGCGACACCTGGGGACATCCCCGGTCGGGTGGACGTCGACACAAGGGCACCGACGTGATGGGCCAGATGAACGCCCAGGTCTACGCCTTCACCCACGGCCGCATCTCGCGGCTGAGCAACGGCGGCCTCGGCGGCATCTCGGTGTACCTGTGGGGCGACGACGACGTCGAATACTTCTACACCCACCTCAACGGCTACGCCCCGGGCGTCCACGTCGGCATGCGCGTCGAGGCTGGGCAGTGGATCGCACTGAACGGCAACACCGGCAACGCGCGCGGTGGCGCCCCGCACATCCACTTCGAGATCCACCCCGGTGGTGGCGGTGCCGTGAATCCCTACCCGTGGCTCAGCCCCGCGTGCTTCTGATCTTGGCGAAGGCGCAACCGCGCTATCGATCGGGACGCCACCGGTGACGACACCGCTCGCGGTTGTCCTCGCGGCGGTTGGGGGCGCGCTCATCGCGACGCAGGGGGCGCTGCTCGGCCCGTTCTCGGACCGGGTCCGCAACGTCATGGTCGTGGCGCTGTGGGTCCACGTCGCCGGGGCGGTGTTCGCCGGAGCGGTCGTGCTCTTCGGCCGCTACGAGCTGGGCATCACCGAGCTCCGCAGCGCCCCGTGGCTGTTGCTCGCCGGTGTGGCCGGCGTCGGTATCGTCGCGTCGATCGGTGCCGTGGTGGGCTACCTCGGTCTGGGCACCACGCTGGCGGTGCTCACCGGCGTGCAGCTGCTCATCGCGCTCCTGCTTGATGCCTCCGGGATCCTCGAACGCACGGTCGAGCTGAGCCTCCAGCGGGTGCTCGGCGCGGGCCTGATCGTGGTCGGCGTGCTGCTGGTGTTCGGGCGCGGCGAGGGCTGATCCGCCAGGCTGAGCTCAGGCCACGCGCAGCGCCACGAGGACCCCGTCGCGGATGGGCACGATGCTGGAGACGAAGTCGGGGTCCTCGGTGACGAGCCGGTTGTGCTCCTGGATCGCGGCGGTCCAGCCCTCGAGGCCCGGTCGGTCGTCGCCGGTGACGACGTGGCCGTCCCAGAGCGTGTTGTCGCACAGGTACAAGCCGCCCATGCGGATGCGCGACCGCGCCGCGCGCCAGCAGTCGGGGTAGCCGTCCTTGTCGACGTCGCAGTACACGATGTCGAAGGTGCCATCCTCAGTCGCGAACGACTCCAGCGCGTCACCCACGTGGTAACGGACACGGTCCCACAGACCCGCGCGTGTGAGGTAGCCCTCGGCGTCGCGAGCGTTCCCCGGGTCGCCGTCCGTGCACACCACCTCGCCGTCCGCCCCGACGGCGCGGGCGAACCAGTAGGCCGAGTAGCCGTACCCCGATCCCAACTCCATCACCCGTTCGGCCCCGATGGCGCGTGCCTGGGTCTCGAGGAAACGTCCGACGGCTCGGCCGACGATCGGGAAGCCGTGCTCCTCGGCCCGTTGCTCCATGTCCTCGAGCACGTCCGAGCCGTGCTGTACCGCTGCGAGAGCGGTCAGGTAGTCGCTGACCTGTTCGTCGAGTAGCCCGGTCACCGTCGCCTCCTGGTCGTCACTCACGCTATCCGCGGGTCGGGGTTGTGGCCGTTGCGACCAGCATCTGACCCAGAGTGGGATCTCGCGCGTGCCGCCCGGGCGTACCCTCGTGCCAGATCTCCTCGAGGGAGCGCATGCGCCACCTGCTGCTGTGGGACGCACCGAACATCGACATGACCGTCGCCAACATCATCGACGGCAAGCCGACCTCGAAGGAACGTCCGGACCTGCACGTCCTCGGCAAGTGGCTCGTCGACCGCGCTGCGGGCGGCGATGTCGAGGCGTGCGTCTTCATCAACGTCGCCCCGCACGTCGCCGGGCCCCTGCGCGGCTGGGTGCTGTGGCTGCTCGAGCAGGGCTACCGCGTGTTCGCCAGGCCGAAGGTCGGCGACAGCGACGTGGACGAGGACATGCTCGCGCACATCCACGCCCGAGCAGCGGATGGCGACCTCGGTGCGGTCTACGTGGGCTCGAACGACGCCAGGAACTTCCTCCAGCCGCTCGAGACGCTCGCAGGCGACGAGGTGGCGGTCCACGCGCTGGGGTTCACCGAGTACGCCGGCGGACTGTCGACCAGCGATCTCATCACCTTCGTGGACCTCGAGGACATCCCCGGTCTGTTCGAGCAGGCGCTCCCACGCATCAACCTCGAGGTGCTGCCCGACGAGGGCCGCTGGTTCGAGCCGACGGGCACGCTGGGTGTCGCCGTCGGGGAGGACGTCGCCTGACGTCGCGGGTGGCTCCTGCCGCCGCAGGTACGTGACCGCAGGCGCTCCGTGCGGCACAGTTGCGGTTCCACCGAGCATCAGGGACGCTCGGTGATTCCTGTGCTCAAGCAGGCCGAAGGCCGGTAGCACGATGGTGGTGGGGGACGATGACACGAGGGTGGTCTGTGAGTGCGAGAACGCAGCGTGGGGTCGGGGCGCGGACGCCCACGATCCTGCTCCTGCTCGTCCTGACAGCGGTCGCGTGGGTCCTCCCCCTCGCGCCCTCGTCGAGCGAGCCGCCGAGCACCCGGACCCGCCACGTCACCGTCGCGCCGCCCGGGCAGACGGGGGCGGCGCGATGGGCGATCGCGGAGCGCATCGACGCCGGTGACGCCGTCCTCGTCGGTGCCGACTGGGGCGGCGACCACGACGTCGAGGTCGAGGTCCGCGCCCGTCGGGGCCAGCGCTGGGATCCCTGGCAGGAGCTGCACCTGCCCGACGACCACGGACCCGATCCCGGTTCCACCGAGGCGGAACGTGCCGTGAGCGCGACCGTCAGCGACCCGGTGTGGCTCGGCCCCTCCGACGAGATCGAGGTGCGCGTCCGAGGTCAGCTGCAGCGGCCGGTCGACCTCACGCTCGTCGAGGTGGGCGGCGGAGACGGGCTGGCGTACACGCCGCCCCAGCTGCACCGTGGCTCGGGGACCGCGCACGCCGCGACCACCCAACCCGAGATCCTCAGCCGCGCCTCGTGGGGCGCCAACGAGGACATCCGCAAGTACGTGCCGCTGTACGCGGGGGACGCCCGCTTCGCGGTCGTGCACCACACCGCTGGCTCGAACAGCTACTCGCGCGAGGAAGCCGACGACGTGGTGCGAGCGATCTACTCCTACCACGTCGAGAGTCGCGGCTGGGACGACATCGCCTACAACTTCCTCATCGACCGCTACGGGACCATCTACGAAGGGCGCTCCGGGGGCATCACGGAGGCGGTGATCGGGGCGCACGCCGCCGGCTGGAACGAGGGCTCGTTCGGCGTAGCGGTGATGGGCGACTTCACCTCCACCGAGCCGACCCAGGCGTCACTCGACGCGCTCGACCGCCTGCTCGCCTGGAAACTCGATGTGCACCACATCAACCCGCACGGCGAGACCACCGAGATCGCCGGCGGAGGCTCGAGCAACCGCTACGACCGCGGTGACCGGGTCACCTTCCCGACCATCATCGGGCACCGCACGAACAACCACACCACCTGTCCGGGCGAGCGGCTGTTCGACCACGTGATCGGGTCCGACCCGATCGCCGACCGTGTCGAGGCCATCGGGCTGCCGAAGGCCTACGGCGGCCTGCCGGCTGCCCGCGAGCAGCCACAGGTGGGCAACCGGCCCAACGTCGCGGCGGTCTTCACCGACGACCTCGACTGGCAGTTCACGATCCGGGACGAGGAGACCGGCGAGCTCGTGCGTTCCACGGGAGGTGTCCACCAGTCCGAGGTGGACCTGGTGTGGGATCTGCGTGATGCCGCCGGGACGCCCGTCCCACCGGGCGCCTACGTGGCGGAGCTGCAGGCCCGGCTCGGCACCGACGAGATCACACCGGTCACGACCGAGATCGAGGTCACGCCACCGGCAGAACGGCGCGGTGGCGAGACGCGCATCGAGACCGCGGTCGAGCTGTCACGGTGGGCCTTCCCGAGCGCGCGCCGCGTCGTCATCGCTGCGGCATCGGCCTACCCGGATGCACTGGTCGCCACACCACTCGCGGGCTCGTTCGGCGGACCCGTGCTGCTCGTCGACCGCAAGGTCGTGCCCGAGGTGGTGATCGAGGAGATCCGTAGGCTCGGAGCCGACGAGGCCTGGATCGTCGGAGGGACCGCTCGCATCTCGAAGCAGGTCGAGGAACAGCTCGTTCGCGAGACGCGCGTGCCAGCAGATGCGATCCACCGTCGGGCAGGCATCGACCGGTTCGAGACCGCCGCCGCGGTCGCCGAGACCGTCATCGCCCGCGAGGACCCGACCGAGGTGCTGCTCGCCCTCGGTGCGCACCCTGATGACACCCGCGCCTTCCCGGACGCGCTCTCGGCCGGGGCGTTCGGGGCCGAGTTCGACCTTCCGGTCCTGCTGACGCAGGGCACGTTCCTGCCGGCACGGACCCGGGAGGTCCTCGCCAGCCGGCCGTGGGAGGACGGCATCCGCGTGTTCGGCGGCGAGGCCGCGGTGAGCGCCGCGGTCGCGGACGCCGCCCGGGACGCGGCCAGCGGGACGGGTGTGTTCCGCTTCGCAGGCGCCGACCGCTACGACACCAGCCGACTCGCCGCCGAGGAGACCCTGCGGCGGTGGCAGGAGCGCATCGAGGAGGAGGGTCCCGACCCCAACGACGACCCGACCGGCCTCGAGGTCGTGCTCTCGTCCGGGCTCAACTGGCCCGATGCGCTCGGGGCCGGTGCCGCGGCGGACCGTCGCAACGCCGTGTTCCTGCTCGTCCACGCCGCCGAGGTCGGGCGCTCGGCCGCGGTCCAGGAGTGGCTCACCGACAACGCGGTCACGCTCGCGCACGGCCTGATCAGCGGCGGGCCCGAGGCGGTCGACGACGAGGTCGTGGATGCCATCGGCTCGATCATCGCGTCCGCCGGTCCACACCAGGACGATCCCGAGACGTGGGCGCCCGACCCCTTCGCCCCCCAGCCCGAACCGAGTCCGACCGCGATCCCCACGTTGCCGTGACCGGCTCGATCCGCTCGGAGGTCGGGGCGCTGCGTCAGGTGCTGGTGCACCGCCCCGGTACCGAGCTGCGGCGGATCACCCCATCCAACAAGGAGGAGCTGCTCTTCGACGAGCTGCTCTGGGTCGATCGCGCGAGGGAGGAGCACGCGGCGTTCGTCGACGTGCTCCGCGAGAGCGGGGCCGAGGTGCTGTTCGTCCAGGACCTGCTGACCGACGTGCTGGAGGACGACGCTCTCGCCGCCGAGGTGGTCGCTCGACACGTGACCGATGACGCCTGCGGGCCCGAACTCGCGGCACGGGTCCGCTCCTTCCTCCTGGAGGGCCCCACCGACGAGTTGGTCCGCCACCTCGTCGGTGGTGTCTCAGTCGAGGAGGTCGGCTCGGGAGCCGGCCTGGTGGCGCGTATCCTGGCCCCCTCCGAGATGCTGCTCGCACCCCTGCCGAACCTGGTGTTCATGCGCGACTCCTCCGCCTGGGTCGGTGAGGGTGTCCTCCTCTCGCCGATGAACCGGCTCGTCCGACGCCGCGAAGCCGATCTGCTCCGGCTGGTCTACGACCGTCACCCGCGCTTCGTGGACACGCCGGTGTGGTTCGGAGGAGAACGGCGCGAGTACTTCCCCGCGACGGTCGAGGGCGGCGACGTCCTCGTCGTCGGTGACCGTGGGCTCGCCATCGGTATCTCGGAGCGCACGACGCCGCAGGGGGTCGAAGCCCTCGCCACGCGGCTGTTCGAGGCTGACGTGGTCGATCGCATCCTCGCCGTCGATCTGCCGAAGGTCCGCGCAGCCATGCACCTCGACACCGTGGTCACGATGGTCGACGTCGATGCGTTCATCGTCTACCCATCGATCACCCCGGAGGTCCGCACCTTCCAGGTGACCCCGACGAAGAAGGCGCTGCGGGTCGAGCAAGCCGACGGGCTGCTACAGGGTCTGGCCTGGGCGGCGGGGCTCGACCACGCCCGCGGCATCGAGCCGGCCCTCGGTTCGGTGCAGGCCGAACGCGAGCAGTGGAACGACGCCAACAACACCCTGGCCGTCCGCCCCGGGGAGGTGGTCGCCTACGAGCGCAACGTCGCGACCAACAGCATCCTCAGCGACGCCGGGATCACGGTCCGGACCATCCCCAGCTACGAGCTCCCCCGGGGCCGGGGCGGTCCGCGCTGCATGACGTGCCCGATCCTGCGCGACCCCCTGTAGGCGGCGGGGAACCACGGCACCGGTACGGGCGTCCCACACGGTACTCGGGAGGTGGATCTTGGAACGTTTCACCGCAGCGCTACCGATGCTCCTGGTCGCCGCGTTCGCCCTCGTCGTGCTCCTGCCCGCCCCGGCACGCGCCTGCTCGTGCGCGTTGCAGACGCCGGCGGAGGCGCTCCGGACCGCTGACGCGGCCGTCGTCGGCACGGTCGTGGACGTCGCGAAGGGACCCGGCGTGGGCTTCGACGCTGCCGTGACCTACGCGCTCGAGGTAGAGGCGGTCCTCGCCGGTCAGCTCCCCGAGCGGCTCGAGGTCCACTCGTCCGCCGACTCCGCATCGTGTGGACTCAGCGCCACCGCGGGCGATCGCCTCGGCTTGCTGCTCTACCCCGGCGATGCCGGCTGGCACGGCAACCTCTGTTCGACCTACGACGCGGACGAACTCCTCACGGCCGGGCCCGCGACCGCCCCGACCCCGCTGCCACCGGACGACCCTGACCCCGGCGACGAGCGCGGTGTGGACGGCTGGCTGCCGTTGGCGGGCGCCATCACCGGGTCCCTGGCGATGTTCGGGGCGCTGGCCCTGTGGGTCCGGCGTCGAGCTTGAAGTGTTGGGTGCGCTGTGGCGTACTCAACGCTTCAACGCCGGGAGGTCGCGGCTAGCTAGCTAGTTAGTATGGGTCCCCGCGGCTGAAGCGGAGCCACGACGGAGGAGTGAGCAATGCGTCCGTCAGCAAGGCTCGCGCTCCTCGTGACCGTCGTCCTTGCCGCTGCCGCATGCGACTCCACTACGCAAGCAGCCAGGCAGGGCGCCCCTCAAGGCACGGTTGCTCCCGGCGCCACGGCCGGTGTCGGCGAAAACGAACTCAGCCTACCGGGGGTTCCTGAGGCACAAGGGGAGGCACAAGGGGGCGACGTCGGTCCCGGCGGAGACCTCGACGTGGAGGCCCCAGGTCGGCAGCAGACTGATGGAGCAGGCGGTGGCGAGCCAACGGAGGGACGTGCTCCGGCGAGCGGCCGCGCAGCGGGGGACTCCCGTCCGCACCGCGCTGCCCGGTGTGACGCCGGCAAGACGGACGCGGCGACGCCGACCGTGGAGGTCACCGGTGAGCTGAAGAGGTGGCACCGTGTCACCTTGAGTTTCGCCGGACCGTCGTCAACCGAACAGGCAGAGCCCAACCCGTTCCTGGACTACCGCCTCGAGGTCCGCTTCGAGTCACCCTCGGGCAGGTCGATCACGGTCCCCGGCTTCTTCGCCGCCGACGGTCACGCCGCACAGACCAGCGCGGAGGCTGGCAACGTCTGGCGTGCGCACCTCACACCCTGGGAGCGCGGGAGGTGGCACTGGCAGGCATCCTTCCGGACCGGCAAGGGTGTGGCCATCGGCCTGACCGGCGGCAGGCCGCTGTGCTTCGACGGCGCTGAGGGGTCCTTCGTGGTCGCTCGATCGGACAAGTCGGGGCGCGACTTCCGCGGCAAGGGTCTGCTGGCCTACGCGGGCGAGCGATACCTGCGCTTCGCCGGCACCGGAGAACGGTTCCTCAAGGGTGGGGCCGGCAGCCCGGAGAACTTCCTCGCCTACGCGGACTTCGACGGCACGACCGGCACCCACCGGTACCAGCCACACGAGCGCGACTGGAAGCCCGGCGACCCGCAGTGGAAGGGACGCAAGGGTCGAGGGATCATCGGTGTCGTGAACTACCTGGCGAGCAAGGGCGCCAACTCGCAGTACTTCCTCACCATGAACGTCGCAGGCGACGGCAACGACGTGTGGCCGTGGACCGCACCCACCGAGTTCACCCGGTTCGACGTGAGCAAGCTGGACCAGTGGGAGATCCTGTTCTCACACATGACCGCACGCGGTGTCCAGCTCCACGTGTTCCTGCAGGAGCTGGAGAACGTGCACCTGCTCGACGGAGGGGAGACCGGCGTCCACCGGAAGCTCTACCTGCGCGAGCTCGTCGCCCGGTTCGCCCACCATCCGGTCCTGCAGTGGAACATCGGCGAGGAGAACAACGAACTGACCGATGCGCAGCGCAAGGCCATGGCCGACTACCTCCGCGCCGTCGACCCGTACGACCACCCCCAAGTCGTCCACACGTTCCCGGGCAGCCAGGACACCATCTACCGGCCGCTGCTCGGTCATCCGTCGTTCGATGGGGCGTCGATCCAGGCACGGGACTGGAACGAGCCGCATCCCGTCACGATCAAGTGGATCGACGCATCGGCACGGGCCGGTCGACCGTGGGCGGTCTCCATCGACGAGTGCTGCTTCGGCGTGCACGGAGCGCTGCCCGACCGTGTCGATCCCACCGATCACCACCTTCCCCGCAGCCGGACCCTCTGGGGCAACCTCGTAGCCGGCGGTGCCGGAGCGGAGCACTACTTCCCCGGAGGGATGCCGGAAGGCGATCTCACGTTGGAGGACTTCCGCACCCGAGACCGACTGTGGGACCAGACGCGGTACGCCCTCGAGTTCTTCCAACGGCACCTGCCGTTCTGGGACATGGCCCATGCCGACCATCTGGCGATCAACCGGAACGACGCCTGGGTCCTCGCATCCCCAGGCGAGATCTACGCCGTCTACCTACCGGAGGGCGGCACCACCGTTCTCGACACCGAACCATCCGCCGCGGAACACCTCGACGTGCTCTGGTACGACCCGCGCAACGGCGGCCAACTGCGACCAGGATCGGTCGCCCCTGTCGCCGTCGGCGACCGGCTCTGGCTGGGTGTCCCTCCCGACGAACCACAGCGTGACTGGGTCGCCCTGGTCCGCCGTGCAGGAGGATGACGCGATCCATGGGGCCTCATCGGAGCAGTACCACGGCAGGCGGCGGCCCGGCGGAGGTCGGTCGTTGGGCGCTGGTCATGATCGGAGGTCGGTCAGTATGAGGAGTCGACTCATGGTCTCGGCAACGGCCGCAGCGGTGCTGTCCATCGTGGCGCTGGCACCGCCTTCACACGCCGGCCAGCAGCAGTCGGTCGAGACGTTCGCCGGCCGGTCACACGGGTGCGCCGGAACGGGGCTGGTCCCAATCGTCAACGAATCGAACGCGTTCACGTCGCCGGTCATCGCCTTCCACGGTTGTCGAGAGCGTCCACCAGGCATCACCGGTGCTGCCGCGACGAGCCACCGCTGGTCTCCTGAGGGCGAGGTCGCGGTCGACGTCTCCGCCGAACGCGGATCGCAGATCGCGTCCGCGGTCGCGAACGCCACAGCCACCGTCGTCGCCACCGTCGACATCCCGGTCACGTCGGCTCGCATCGAGGTACGCGCGCCCTACGAGGTCATCGACGTCTCTCGCACCCCAGGAGTCTTCGCCGCACGCGTACCGTTCCCCGCATCGGTCTGGGTCTACCCCGAACACGATCAGGCCACCGCGTACGGTGGTGTCCGCGCCGGCGGGCCGAGTTGCGCCGACGGATCCCCGGTCGCATCGAGCCGTTCGCTCTTCTTCAACGACCTCACGCCGCCGACCAAGGGTGAGTTCACCACGGAGCTCTACTGCCCGGGCGGCGCACGCATCACGAGCGGCCGGGCGTGGGTCCAGCTCTACGTCCACGCAGAAGCGCGTTCAGCGAACGGAACGGCGCAACACGCCCAGGCATCCGCCCAACTCGTCCGCGTCACCTTCAGAACGTTCAGATAAGCGGCAGGGCGGCCCGCGCGGCCTTCCTGGCCGGTCGGCCGTGAACGAGGACCGTTACCGACGCGTCGAGCAGCGTCTCGTTCGGCTACCTCGTGTTCTTGTGGGGCGAGCAGGGCCCGTTCGCCCCGTCTGAGATCCCCGACTTCGAGGCACGCATCCCCCCCAACTGCATACGGTTCTTGCTGAGGGCTACGCCGCCTGACTCGGAGCCGAGACTTCCTCGAGCGCGTCTGACTCGCGAAGCCATGTGGACCACCCCCGCGTTCGTACACACGACCGTCTCGGAGTTCGTCGTCGAACGCGCCAACGTGACGCGACGACGAACCGGCGTTTACGTGCACCTCGGAGCGTTATTGAGCGTTTCCGTTCTGTCCGTTGGGTGACGTCTCGCCGAGTCGGCGAGCGAGGCGGTCGACCGCCTCCGCTTGCTGGCCGGGCAGCACGGCGGCGTAGCGCCGAGCGGTGAACGCCTCGTTCGCATGACCCAGCCGACGCGATACGACATGCAGAGCTTCACCTTGCTGCAGCAGTAGCGTCGCATGGGTATCACGCCGACCGTGCGGCGAGAGGTGCGGCAGGCCACTGACACGCACGAGACGGCGGAACCGACTTCCTACGCCGTCCCGGTGGAGTGGCTCGTCGGTGCCCGGGACGAGGAAGACGTAGTCACCCGGAGCGTTGCGTCTCTCGATGTCGTGCAGCTCGACGAGCTGCTTCATCGTGTCGGCGTCGAGATCGGCGGTCCGCCGTCCTCGCTGGGTCTTCGGAGTGCCGGTGCTGACGCGCCCCTCCACGCCTTTCGAGCGCGTGCGTCGTACGATGCGGTTGCGGCTCCAGTCGACGTCGCGCCACCGGAGACCGAGCGCCTCGCCGATGCGCAGCCCGCTCGTCGCCAGCAGTCGCCACAGTGCGAGAAGAGCTCGTCGTCCCCAGCGACGTCGAGGAACGTCGACAGCTCGTCGGCCGTCCACGCATCGGGGTCGCCAGGTCGGAGAGCCGGTGGGCGCCGTCGGCGACGTTGCGCACTACGAGCTGGCGACCGACCGCCCACTCGAGAGCCGAGTGCACGACGAGGTGCACCGAGTGGACAGACGACGGCGACAGGCCTCCCCGACCACGCACGCGACCTGATGTCGCCAGCGTCCGGTAGAGGCGTTGCACGTCGGCGCGCGTGAGTTGCTGGACGGGAACAAGCTAGAGGGGGCCCTGGGCGACCGGGGCGGCGTCGTCGGCGTGGAGCGGTTCGACCTGCACCAGCCGTTCGGGGCGCCCCGCCGCGTCCACCCTCCCGGCAGGCACCCAGGCGAGCAGCGCGAGCAGCGATAGCGCCAAGCCGCCACCGGCCAGCACCGGCTGGACGCCGAACGCGGTGGCGAGGGCCGGCGCGAACGCTAGTGGGAGCATCTCGCCGACCTGGTGGTGCACGTTCAGGGCGCCCATGACGCGCCCGATGAACCGCGGCTCGGTGTAGACCTGTAGCAACGTGCGGATGACCGGGAACAGCGCCCCGAGCACCCCGCCCCACAACAGCGCCCCGGCGATCACGACACGGAGGTCGTCGGTCCCGGCGTACAGCGCTGCTCCGAAGCCGCTCAGCACGGTGATGACGACCATCGCGCGCGTGCTCGTCCACCGTCCTGCCATGCGTTCGACGGTCACGGTGCCAGCGAGGAGACCGATCCCGAACACACCGTTGACCCAGCCGATCGCCTCGGGTCCCGTCTGGAGCACCTCGCGGAAGAACAGCGGCTCGAGCGCGCCGAACGCCCCGAACGACACGAACGTGGCCATGCCGAGCAAGAGCACCAGGCGGATCGATGGGTGGCCGTAGGCGTAGACGAGTCCGTCGCGGAGCTGACGCAGACCGGGACCGCGCTCGCGATCCGCGGACCGGCGCAGGTGGATGCCCCAGATGATCCCGAGCGCCACCACCGACGTCGCGGCATCCAGGACGAAGACCCACGAGACGCTCCAGAACTTCACGATCACGCCGCCGAGCGCGGGGCCGGCGATGAACGCCGCGGTGCCGGCGCCCTCGATCGTGGCGTTGATGCGAGCGAGATCGTCGGGGTCGTCGGTGAGGAACGGAGGCATCGAGTCGACGGCGGTGACGACGAGGGCGTGCGCCAGCCACGCCGTGGGTGCGAGCACCGCCAGCGACGTCATCGACTGCGCGGGGATGATCGCGAGTACGGCAGGGACGAAGGCCACCTCGCCCAAGAGGAGCACGCGGCGCGGGTCGAGCCGGTCGACGAGAACGCCTGCGATGAGCGAACCGATCAGCGACGCGACACCGAGGGCGAACATGAGCAGCGCGAGCTCGCCTGCGGTGGCTTGCAGGTCGTAGGCAGCCTTGCCCCACATACCCACGAAGAAACCGGCCCATCCTCCGAGACGGCTGATGAGGCGTGCGAGCGCGAGACGTCGCACGTTGGGATCGGCGAGCACGGCGGCCCTCGTGGTTGCGCTGGGACGTGAGTCCGGGATGTTGCCACCGCCGGCCGGCGGTGTCGTCATCGACCCGGATGGAGCGCGCTGAGCGGTCAGGGGTCGGCTACGGGCGCGAGGACCGAGGGGAGTAGCCTGTGGTGTCTACGCCTCGCCGACCCGCGATCGGAGCCCCTCATGCCCGAAGCCGTCATCGTCGCCACCGCCCGCAGCCCCATCGGCCGCGCTTTCAAGGGCTCCATGACCGAGCTGCGCCCCGATGACCTCGCGACCACCATCATCCGGGCCGCGCTCGACAAGGTCCCCGAGCTCGATCCTCACCTGATCGAGGACATCCACCTCGGTTGTGGCCTGCCGGGTGGTGAGCAGGGGTTCAACATGGCCCGTGTCGTGGCGACCATGCTCGGACTCGACGAGGTGCCGGGAACGACCCTCACCCGCTACTGCGCGTCGTCGTTGCAGACGACGCGGATGGCGTTCCACGCCATCAAGGCCGGAGAGGGCGACGTCTTCGTCTCGGCGGGCATCGAGATGGTGAGCCGCTACGTGAAGGGGAACTCCGACAGTCTGCCGGACACGAAGAACCCCAGGTTCGCGGAGGCCGAGGCGCGCACCGAGGAGCGATCCCAGGAGGGCGCCGACCACTGGATGAACCCACGCGAGCTCAAGCAGCTGCCCGACATCTACATCCCGATGGGTCAGACCGCCGAGAACGTGGCACAGATCAAGGCGGTCTCGCGTGAGGCGCAGGACGACTTCGCGTTCGAGAGCCAGATGCGGTACGGCAAGGCCCAGGCCAACGGCTTCTGGGAGCGCGAGATCACGCCGGTGGAGCTCCCGAACGGCGAGACGATGAGCCAGGACGACTCACCGCGCCCGAGCACCACGCGTGACAAGATGTCCGAGCTGCAACCGGTGTTCCGCCCCGACGGCACGGTCACCGCCGGCAACGCGTGCCCGCTCAACGACGGCGCCGCCGCAGTCATCGTGATGAGCGACACGAAGGCTGCTGAACTCGGCATCACGCCGTTGGCGCGCATCGTGTCCTCCGGAGTGTCCGCCATCAGCCCCGAGATCATGGGTCTCGGTCCGGTCGCGGCGTCGCGACAGGCGCTCGACCGCGCCAGCATGACCATCGGCGACATCGACCTGGTCGAGATCAACGAGGCATTCGCGGCCCAGGTGATCCCCTCGGCGAACGACCTCGGCGTCGACTTCGACAAGCTGAACGTGCACGGGGGCGCGATCGCGGTGGGCCACCCCTTCGGCATGACCGGCGCGCGCATCACCGGGACGTTGCTCAACGGACTCGACTTCACCGACAAGACCATCGGCCTCGAGACCATGTGCGTCGGCGGTGGTCAGGGGATGGCGATGATCTTCGAACGCCTCAGCTGACGTGCCGGGTCGGCCCGACGATCCGACGGTCCGCCTCGAACGGTGGGATGGACCGGTCGCGTCGGACGACCCCGACGCCAACTTCAAGCGTGAGGTGGCCGCCTACAGCCAGCAGGACCCCCTGTTCACCCTGAGGAACATGGCGCGCAACCTCGACCTGCCGGTCGGGGCGCTGGCCCGGTACGTGCTGGCGAAGTGGGCCGCGGCCGGGAGCGAGGCACTGCTCGAACTCGGCCCGTCGGTCGTCGATCGCATGAGCGCGGCGATCGCGCAGGCCGAGGAGGCGGGCAGCGAGGCAGCGCGACTGGAGGCGTACGAACAGCTCCGTCAGGTCATCTCGTGGCTGCGCATCCCGCTCGATGACCCCGACGTCAACCCTGCCGGTGGTGCTTAGCGGATCAGGTTGAGCCGGAAGCCGCGGGCGACCGCACCGGTCCGGTCGGGAACGTCGAGCTTCGCCAGCAGGTTCTGCACGTGCGTCTTGACCGTCCTGGCGGACAGGTCGAGCCGCTTGGCGATCCCCTGGTTGGTCAGGCCCTCGGCGAGGAGCTGGAGAACCTCGAGCTCGCGCGGTGTCAGCACCGAAGCCGGCGCCTCCGCCCCCGTCGCGGGACGCCACGAACCTGCCAGCTGCATCGCGACCTGGGGCGACACGACCCGCTCACCGGCCGCGGTGCGGGCGACGGCGTCACGGATGTCCTCTTCGGTGGCTGTCGTCAGGAGGAAGCTGTCCACCCCGGCGATCACCGCCTCGCGCAGGTCGATCACGGTCGAGCCGTCGGCCAGGACGAGTACCCGCAGATCTTCGGAGAGCGCCTTCGCGGTGGCGATGGCGTGGAACGGATCGGGGTCGTTCTCCCGCACGGCGACGATGAGCACGTCGGGGCGGTGGCGCTCCACCGCGGCGACGGCGTCGCTGATGGCCACACCCTCGGTCAGGTCGATGTGCTCGCTGCCGGAGAGGATGGCACGGATGCCGGCGTGGATCAGGGGACGATCGTCGGCCGCCAGGACGGTCGTGACGATGGCGGCCTGGGCCACGCGCTGGAACCGTTCCGGCTGTGCCTCTGTCGCCACGTGGTCCTCCGATCGGGCGGTCGGCCCAGCCGCCGGCGGGGGCGGGGAGACCGGTGCTGCGATGGTGGCCCGCCACGCGGTCGCGACCTACGACCCAGGAGGACGGTTTCGGTGGCCTCACGCTGGCCACTTCGAACTAGTACTAGTACGAGCGACGCTACTTCCGCGTCGTCGACGGATGGGGTGGCACCCTACGCACGTCCCGGCTGGAGGTGTTGGCGTGAGCGGCAAGGACGGACCCGACCTGGAACTCGACGTCAGCGATGTGCTGGCCGAGATCGGGGCGGAGGAGGCAGTCGCGCGTCTGGAGGCCCGGGTCGCCGACCTCGAGCAGGACCTCGAACGCGCCGGCACCAGGAACGAGGAGGCCGAGCGGGCCCGTGCGGGCGAACTCGAGGTCATGCGCGCCCGCGTCGACGACGCGCTCGAGCTCGTGCGCGAGACCATCGAGGACCACAGCTCCATGTGGCGACGGATCGAGGAGCGCCTGGACGAGGCCGCCGACGCGACACGGGAGTCGGTCGGTTCGGCGCTCACAACGGTCCGTGACGACCTCTCCCCCAAGCTCGATCGCGCGACCGCCGAGCTCGACACGACCGTCGCCCGCATCACCGGACAGATCCAGGCCGCACGTGACGACCTCGAGGGTCGTGTGACGACGATCGAAGGCGTCGTCGCGGAGGCCAGGACCTCGCTCCAGGACACGGTCGAGGAGCTGCGCGCCGAGCAGGTCGATCGGGACGAGACGCTCGACTCGGCGCTCACCGAGGTCGCGGCGCGCGCCGACGGGCGGCTCGCCGAACTCGAGACCAGCTTCGGGAAGCGGCACGACGACCTGGCGACGAGGATCGACGCGCTGCGTCGTGAGCTCGATGGTGCGGCGGGCGAGCTCCGCGCATCGATGAACCTCAAGGCCCAGGAGGCCACCGAGAGCGTCGAGACGTTGCGCCACGAACTGGAGGAGACCTACGAGCGGCACGACGTGGCCGCGGCGGAGCTCGAACGACGGTGGATCGAGGGGACACGCGAGATCGCACGACTGGTCGAGGACCACGCGGCCGCCGCGCGTGAAGCGGTCCGCGAGGAGCGCGTCTCACGCGAGGAAGCCGTCCACGCAGCGGTCATGAAGACCGACGACCTCGCGACCCGGGTCACCGAGCTCGACGGGCGGATCGCCAGCGAGTCGGCGCGCTCGAAGGGGCCGATCGAGGAGCTCCGCAACCGTGCCGACGAGCTCACCAAGCGTCTCGAGGCGACCCAGTCGCGCCTCACGACGCTGGCGGAGGAACTCGGCAGCGGCATCACCGATCGCGTCGCGACCGTGACGGCCGAGGTCGTCGCGCTGCGTGAGGCCATCGCGCCTCACGAACAGACCGCGGCCGGTCTCGCCCACCTGCACGGACGGGTCCGTGAGCTCGCCGCCCGCATCGATGCCATGGACCACCCCGTCACGCCCGGTGTCGACGACACGCGCGTCGCAGCGATCGAGGACAAGCTCGGTGCGATCCGTCGTGACCTGGCGACCCTCGCCGGAGGCGTCGGTGCCGCCGTGGAGCAGACCCAAGGCGTTGGGGCGCGACTGGCCGAGCTGCAGGAGTCGGTCCGGGCCCAGGGCGCGCTGACGATCGAGGTGCGTGAGCTGACCGCGCGCACCTCCGAACTCGCTGCGCGTCTCGACGAGACCGACAAGCTGGCCCGGGCCGCCGGTCAGGCCATCGCGAGCGCCGTACGACGGGCGCGAGCATCGCAGCCCCGGGTGCCCCCGGTCCGACCTCTGCCGGAAGGCGCGCCCAGCGTCGCCGCCGCGGAACGGCCGCTGCTGTTCAGGCCGGAGCCGCCACCTACGGGCGGCGCAGATCCTTCACCGTGATGTCGAGTCCTCCGCCGGGCGTCTCGGCTTTCACGGAGTCGCCGGGCTTCGCGCCGAGGACCGCCTTGCCGATCGGCGAGGACGTCGACAGCACCTCGTACTCGTCGTGGCTGTCCTCGCGGCTGCCGACGAAGTAGGTCTCCTCGTCGCCCTCGACGAGCAGGGTAACGATCAGCCCCGCGGCGACCTCGTCGGCCGGTGGGGTCTCGCCGATCCGCGCGTCACGGAGCAGCTCCTCGAGCTGGCGGATGCGGGCCTCCATCCGGCCCTGCTCCTCCTTCGCGGAGTGGTACTCGGCGTTCTCCTTGAGGTCGCCGTGGGCGCGAGCCTCCTCGATCGCCGCCGTGATCGAGCTGCGGCCCTGCGTCTTCAACTCAGCCAGCTCGGCCTGCAGACGGTCGTAGGCCTCCTGGGTCAGCCACGTCTCGGCCACGGCGGGACTCCTGCTCGGGTGGGGATGAGGGTGAGGATGCGTCGCGGTGCTTCGCAGTGCGCGATGCGTCGGTCGGAACGTGGAGGCTACCCGCCGGGGCCAGCGGAGACCGAGCCGCGCGGCTGCGCGCGACTACCTTGTGGGGTTGCGGGGGTCTGCGTCGCGGATCGGAGGGTGCGGTGGGTGAACGGCAGCTGCGACGGTTCCTGGGCCTGTCCGCCATCGCCTACGCCATCGGTGCTGCGCTCTTCGCCGCCCGCCCCGACGGCACCGCGCGCGACCTCGGGCTGGTCGGTGGCAGCCCCCCCGAACCCGCACGGCTGTGGAACGCTCTGAGCGTCGCCTACATGGCGACCATCGCGACCACAGCGGCCGTGGCGGCACGCGATCCGCTGCGCCACTCCTCGGCGTTGCCCGCGCTCGTCACCGCGAAGGTGACCAGCAGCGCCATGCTCGCGGACCAGTACCGACGGACCCGCAGCCGCGGGTACCTCGTCGGCGTCGCCACCGATCTGCCGCTCGCGCTCGTCACCGCCGCGCTGTACTGGAAGGCGCGGCGCGAACGCTCCCTTCGCTGACCGTCCGACACGAACCGACCGGCCGGGACGAGGTTACGATCGGTCCATGGCCACCCGCGACCTCGTCTACCGCCTCTACGAGCGCCAGCTCGAGCGTGAGATCCGCAGCGACGAGCTGCCGCGCCACATCGGCGTGATCCTGGACGGCAACCGCCGCTACGCCCGTCAGATGGGGATGCTCGACCCGGCACTGGGCCACGCTGCGGGAGCGGTCAAGATCGACGAGTTCCTGGACTGGTGCTGGGAGCTGAACATCCCCTACGTCACGCTGTGGCTGCTGAGCACCGAGAACCTCGACCGTGACAGCCAGGAGATCGCGGCGCTGCTCGGGATCATCGAGGACACGGTGACCCGCATCGCGGCACACCCCAAGACCCACGAACGCAGCCTGCGCGTGACCGCGGTCGGGGCGCTCGACCTGCTCCCGGACTCGACGAGGCGCGCGCTCAAGGACGCCGAGGAAGCCACCAGCGACCATGACCGCTTCTTCCTCCAGTTCGCGGTCGGCTACGGCGGCCGCCAGGAGATCACCGACGCCCTCCGCAGCCTGCTCGATGCCAAGGCCCGCGCCGGTGCCACCATCGACGAGATCATCCAGACCCTGCAGCCCGAGGACATCGGCGACCACCTCTACACCACCGGCTTCCCCGATCCCGACCTGATCATCCGCACGTCGGGGGAGGTACGGCTCTCGGGGTTCCTGCTGTGGCAGAGCGCGCACAGCGAGTACTACTTCTGCGACCCGTACTGGCCCGAGTTCCGGCGCATCGACTTCCTCCGCGCGCTGCGGGACTACCAGCGGCGGCACCGACGCTTCGGCCGCTGATCGGCCTCCGTGCCGGGTGCTCGGAGCGCGTCGGCACCCCCGGTACCGTGAGGCTCGCGGCTGGCACGGACCGGAGACGACCGCTTGCTCGAGCTGGGGAACGGACGCGAGCCATCCACGACCACCACCCCGGCAGATCCGCCAACACCCCAGACCGCGGTCCTGTACGTCCTCGACACGTGTGTGCTGCTCGCTGATCCCGGGGCGCTCTACCGCTTCGCCGAGCACGACGTCGTGGTCCCGCTCGTCGTCGTCGAGGAACTGGACAAGCAGAAGACCCGTGCCGACGAGGTCGGCGCCAACGCGCGCCAGGCGGTCCGACTGCTCGAGGAGCTGCGCGTCGCCAACGAAGGCACACTCGCGGAACCCGTAGCGCTCCCCGAGGGAGGACGGCTGTGGGTCGAGACCAACCACGTCGATGGTGAGTTGCCTCCGTACCTCGATCCACGCCATCCCGACCACCGCATCCTCTCCACGGCCATGGGGATCGGCGCCACGCTCGTCACCAAGGACGTGGCGCTCAGACTGAAGGCGGCGCAGCTCGGCGTGGCCGCTCAGGACTACCGCGGCGACACCGTCCGCGTCAGCGAGGCCTACGAGGGCGTGAGCGAGCTCGAGGTCTCGGGCGCCGACCTCGACACGTTCCACCGCGAGAGCCAGGTCACCCTCACCGCGGGAGACAACCTCGTCAACGAGTGCCTCGTCATGCACGCCGGTCCGTCGGCTGGCGGACTCGGACGCGTCACCGACACCGACCCCGTGCGGATCGCGAAGGTCGGCCACCGCAGCGCCTTCGGGGTGCATCCACGCGATGCCCGGCAGACGCTCGCGCTCGATCTGCTGCTGGACCCCTCGGTGTCGTGCGTCTCGCTCATGGGCATGGCGGGGACGGGCAAGACCTTCCTCGCCCTGGCTGCCGGGCTCGAGCAGGTGCTCGAGCAGGACCGCTACCGGCGGCTGTCGGTCTACCGCCCGCTGGTCGCCGTCGGGCGCCAGGAGGTCGGCTACCTCCCCGGCGACCTCGACGAGAAGCTCGCCCCCTGGATGGCGGCCGTGTACGACAACCTCTACGGGCTGTTCCGGCGCGACAGCCGCGGCAGCTGGAACGGCCACCGCAGCGTCACGCAGGCGGTCCAGGGGCTCGTCGATCGCAACCAGCTCGAGATGGCCGCCATCACCTACCTGCGGGGACGCTCGATCACCGACGAGTACGTCATCGTCGACGAGGCGCAGAACCTCGAGCTGTCGACCCTCAAGGTGATCCTCACGCGCATCGGCGAGGGCAGCAAGCTGGTGTTCTGCGGCGACCTCAGCCAGGTCGACAACCCCTACATCTCACCACACGGCGGTCTCGCCGCCATGATCGAGCGCATGAAGGGCCGTGAGCTGTTCGGCCACATCACGCTCGAGAAGGGCCAGCGCAGCCCCCTCGCCGAGCTCGCCGCCCGCTACCTCTGACGCCCCGATCGTCACGATCAGGCGGCGCCGTCGCTGGCGACCGCGAGGTCGTTGAGGCGTCGCGCGGTGGCGGCGTCGGCGGGGAAGAAGGTCTCGAGCGCGAGCTCGTCCACGGTCACGTCGACCGGCGTACCGAACGTGGCGATCGTGGTGAACAGCGATAGCTCGCCACGCGGGTGGCGCAGGCGCACGGGCACCACGACGCCGGGGTGCTCCAACGACGGACGCGGGAGTTCACGGACGGTCGCGTAGCTCTCAACTTCCTCCAGCAGCGCCGCGAGCTCGGGATCGGCTGACACGGTCGTGTCGTGGCGGAGCCGCTCCAGGAGGTGGTGGGCGAACTCGGCGAAGTTCACGACGCGCGGGGCGAGACCCTCAGGATGCAGGCTGATGCGGTAGACGTTGGGCGGTGATCCCATCACCTCAGGGGCGATCCCGGCGGCGAGCAACGCTGCCGCTTGGTTCATCGACACGATGTTCCAGTACCGGTCCACCGCAAGTGCCGGGTAGGGCTCGTGACCGCTGAGGACGAGCTCGATCGCGGAGCGAACGGCCTTCATCTCGGGCGCGTCCAGCGGCGTCCTCCCGTAGACCGCTGCGAACCCGGCGGCGGTCAGCAGGACGTTGCGCTCGCGCAGTGGGATCTGCAGGTGCTCGGTCAGTGCCAGCACCATGTCCCGGCTTGGCTTCGACCGTCCCGTCTCGAGGAAGCTCAGGTGTCGCGTCGAGACCCCGGAGTGTGCGGACAGGTCGAGCTGGGTCAGCTTCCGGCGTTCCCGCCAGGTCCGCAGCAGCTCGCCGAAGGTCGTGTCGTCCATACCCCAACGGTAACCCCACGCGTGCAAGCAGGACATGACCTCGGAGGTAATCGACCGCGCGCACGTCTCCGGGCAACGTGTCGGACGACCGCTCGAGGAGGCACCGATGACACCGACCGCTGAGATGACCGGAACCGACGTGATGCGCGAGTTCCTGCCGAACAGCCCGTTCGTGGGACACGTCGGGATCGAGCTGGAACGCCTCGAGGACGGGCACGCCCGGCTCAGGCTGCCCTTCCGCGACGAGGTGGTCACGATCGGACGGGTCGTCCACGGGGGCGCGATCGCGACGCTGATCGACACGGCCGCCATGGCCGCCGCGTGGGCCGGGGCCGAGGTCCCGGAGCAGTTACGTGGCGCCACAGTCGCGCTGTCGATCACCTACCTCGCCCCGGCCGATGGCCAGGACGTGATCGCCACCGCGCAGGTCCTCCGGCGCGGTCGGCGGCTCGTCAACGTTCAGGTCGAGGTCGCCACTGTGGACGGCGACACGGTCGCCGTCGGCACCGTCACCTACCAGCTCGGATGAGAGGAGCCACGGTGAAGCGCCACATCCTGACACGACTCCTGACCCTGGATGCAGCGGCCAACGTCCTCGCCGGCGCCGTCGTCACGGCAGCCAGCGGCTGGCTCGCCGACCAGCTCGGACTGTCGGCGACGTGGCCGGTCGTCGTGGTCGGACTCGGCCTCGTCGCCTACGGACTCGAGAACCTCCTGGTGGCCAGACGACCAACCGCTGGCGGTGTCGTGGCGCTGGCCACGATCGATCTCGCGTTCGCGGTCGTCGTGCTGACGCTCGCGATCGCCGACCCGACGTCCGCCGAGGCGTGGAGCCGTTGGACCCTCGGGGCGGTAGCCGACCTCAGCGCGGTGTTCGGGATCGCCAAACTGCTCGGCGTGAGGTCGCTTCGACGGGAGCCAGTTCGGAGCGCGGCGCGCTGACTGCCGTCTCCGCGGCTGGCGGCCCGGCGAAGACGTACAGCGGCGCCGCCGCCGCCAGGACCGCGGCGCCGACCACGATCCCCGCCGTCAGCCCGCTCGCGTCAGCGAGCACGCCGAGGGCGATACCCCCGAGCATCCCGCCGACCTGCGAGGCCATGTTGTTCGCGGACACCACCGTCGCGCGACGCCGTGGGTCGGTGACGGCTCGGTGCAACATCCCCTGGTGGATCGGGTTCGACGCCCCGTGGACCGCCAGCGTCGCGACGTAGGCCGCGACCACCGTGGCCGGACCGGTGAACCAAGCGATACCGAGCACGGTGACCGCCTGGACGACCCGGAGGCCTGCGGCGGCACGGACCGGCCCGATCAGGCCGGTGAGCGCGGGGACCAGAGCGGCCCCGACGGCGGAGGCGAGCCAGGCCGCGGTGTTGGCCGGCCCCAGCCACGTCGCGGCGGCGCCGGCGGAGGGCAGGAGCTGCTCGAGGCGGGCGGGGGTGAACATCTCGAAGGACACCATCCCGAAGCCCCAGAGCAGCTCCACCACCGCCAACGCGAGCAGCGCGCGACTCCGGCGGACCGAGCGCGCGGCAGCGGCGATGACGTGCGGCACCTCGCGCGCCGTGGCACGGAGCGAGACGGTGCGCCACCCGGTGGGCTCGACCATCAACTTCGCGATCGCGCCCATCTCGACCGCGCGCAGCACGCCTGCGAGCAGCAGCGGGGTGATGAGCGGGTCGACGGAGGGAAGTGGTGCCAGCGCCACCAGCCCACTGCTGAACAGCGAACCCGCCGAGATGGCGACCCCGATGACGGTGCCGCCCACGGCCAGGCCCGATCCGATGTTCGCTCCGGCGTCCGCCGCCTGCGTCGTATCGACGAACCACGAGTCGAGTGGGCCACTCTCGAGCGCTCGGTAGACACCTTGGAGTCCGAACGCGACCAGCAGCAGTGGCACCGTGTCGGCGAACACCAGCAGCGCGATGGTCGCCAGGTCGAACAGGGACGCGGCGAGCAGGACGGGGCGCCGGCCGAGCGCATCCGCCAGTCCGCCGGTCGGGAGTTCGAGGGCGAGGACCAGCAGACCCTGGGCGGCGATCACCACACCGATGTCGCCGAGGGACAGGCCCCGATCGAGCAGCAGCACGACGAGCACCGGGATGAGCAACCCGGTAGGCAGCCACCGCAACCCGCGTAGGACGAGGAAGCGGCGACGCACTCGGGCGACGTCCAGCGCGTGGGCGTCGGTCTCAAGTAGCCCGGAGGGCGGTAGACCATCAGAGTCGCCTTCGGTCACACGCGCGGCTCCGGATGCGGGAAGGTGTCGAGGAGCACCATCACCTTCTGCGCGTTCCCGTCGTCGTCCGGCCCCGCCCGGCGGTAGCGCTCGATGACCGCGTACAACTCGTCGTTCATGGCGCGCAGTTGGTCGGGCGTCACCTCGACCTGCAGGTCGGAGCTGTCCGCGGCAGCACGCCAGTCGGTGGACCATTCGTGGCGCTGCTCCAACCAGTCCTCCAGCCACCGCGTCTTGGTCCGGACGTGGTGACCGACGAGCCAGTCGGCGGCCGCGCGGTCGTCGGGATCGGCGAGGAAGTCGGTCTCGGTCCACGACGTCATCTCGTGGGCCGCCCGCCACCAGCGCTCACGTGCCGTCCCGCGCTGTTCCTCCTCGATGATGAGGCCGACTTCGGCGAGCTGACGGAGGTGGTAGCTGGTCGCGCCGCTGTTGGTCCCCAGACGCTGGGCGAGCCCGGAAGCGGTGGCGGGGCCGTAGGCCCGCAGGGCGCTCAGCAGTCGCGCGCGCAGGGGATGCGCCAGGCAGCGCAGCGAGGCACGGTCGAGCCTGACGATGCGAGGATCGGTCATAAGTTGCATAGTATCTTTGCAAAGAGATCATGCAACCGGAGCGGAGGAGACGGGCCGGGGGCCCGCCCGGATCAGGGTGGGTAGGCGATCATCAGGGCGGTCCACGCCCCGTGCGCCACCATCGGGACCGCCACGCTGCCGCTGCGCTCGAGGAGCCACCCCCACACCAGCCCTCCCAGTAGTGCGGCGGCGACGAGGGCTGGCTGGAACGTGACGAGGTGGAAGGCTGCGTAGGCGATCGCCCCGCCGACGATGCGCCTCGTCGCGCTCCGATCGGCCCGCGTCACCACGGGCTGCACCGCCCCGCGCCAGAACACCTCCTCCAACGGCGCCGTGACCAGACCCGCCATGACGAGCGCGGCGGCGAGTGGCACCTCCGCCGTGCGCCCGTAGATGTCGGCTGCGGCGCCGGGGAAGACGTCCCAGCGGGCGGCAACGAACCTGAAGGCGGCCACCCCCACCACGTAGTGGACGCCGGCTGTGACCAGACCGACCACGACCCACGTCGGCGTCGTGGTGAAGGGCGGCCGGCGGCTGACGATCGTCGCCCGCACCCACAGCCCGAGCGCCCCCGCGATCGCGCCCCCGACGAGGACGGTGGGGAAGAACGGGAGGACGGGCACCGCGAACGACAGCGCCCAGACGATGGCGAGCAGCGCCGTGCCCACCTGGACGCGAGCGTGCGGGGAGCGGACGTCCACGGAACTCCGTTGGCATCTGAGTGAGTGCTCACTCATAATGAGTGAACGCTCACTCGTTCACGACCTCCAGGAGGCTAGCCGTGCCCATGCGCGACGATCTCCTTGCGGCGGCGGAGCGGGTGATCAGACGCGAGGGACTCGGAGGCGCCACGACGCGTGCGATCGCGACCGAGGCCGGCTGCTCCGAAGGGACCCTCTACAACCACTTCGAGGACAAGCAGGACCTGATCGCCGAGGTGATGACCACACGGCTCCCGGCGTTCATCCAGTACGCCGTCGACCTCCCCGGTCGAGCCGGCACCGGCTCCGTGCGCGGCAACCTCACCGAACTCGCTGAGCTGGCCATCGCCTTCTTCCGCGAGATCGCCCCGATGGTGGCGAGCACCCTGGGGGACCCGGACCTGCGTGCGCGGCACCTCAAGTCACTGGCGGAGCACGGGCGCGGGCCCCACCGGCCGATCCTCGCGGTCGCGGAGTACCTGCAGGCGGAGCAGCGCCTGGGCCGCGTGCGCAAGCGGATCGACACGACCGCGGTCGCCACGCTCTTCCTCGGCGGTTGCTTCCAGTACGCCTTCCTGACCCTCGGGCTCCCGCCCGAGCTCGTACCCATCGACCAGGACCAGCTCGTCAGGGGCGGCGTCCGCGCCCTCCTGGTGGGGCTCGAACCGCAGCTCGAGGAGTGAGCATGACCAGTATCGAGGTCCGGGATCTCGTCAAGATCTACGCCCGCGGCGATGTCCGCGCCGTCGACGGGATCTCGCTGGACGTCAACCGCGGCGAGGTCTTCGGGTTCCTGGGACCGAACGGCGCCGGCAAGACCACGACCGTCCGCATCATGACGACCCTGCTCCGTCCCACCGCTGGGACCGTTCGGGTAGCAGGTCACGACGTGGTCGAGCAGCCCGCGGCGGTCCGCGGTGCCATCGGAGTCGCGCTGCAGGAGGCTGGCCTCGACAAGCTGGCCACGGGGCGCGAGTTCCTCGAGCTCCAGGCCATGCTCTACGCCGTTGCCGAGCCCCGGCGGCGCGCGGGGGAGCTGCTCGACATCGTCGGTCTCAACGACGCTGGCGACCGACGGATCGCGACCTACTCGGGTGGTATGAAGCGGCGCCTGGACCTGGCGGCAGGCCTGGTCCACCACCCCGAGCTGCTGTTCCTCGACGAGCCGACGACCGGACTGGACCCGGCGTCACGGAAGAACGTGTGGACCGAGGTCCGGCGGCTCAACGAGTCGGGCACGACCATCTTCCTCACCACCCAGTACCTCGAGGAGGCGGATGCGCTGTGCGATCGGCTCGCCATCATCGACTACGGCCGCATCGTCGCCTCGGGTACGCCGTCGGAGCTGAAGGCGACGATCTCCGAGGACGTCGTGCGGGTCACCCTCGCCGAGGCTGCGGTCGTCGACCGCGCCGTCGAGTTGCTCGAGAGCAACCGCGGCGTGACCCGCATCGAGCGCAACACCGTCGCGGTGGACGCCTACGTGAGCAACGGTGCGGCCGCGGTCCCGGCGCTCGTGCGTAGCTTCGACGGGGCCGGCATCGAGGTCGCCGAGATCAGCCTGCGCCGGCCGACCCTCGACGACGTCTTCCTCCGAGCCACCGGTCACCGCCTCGAGGGTGCCGAGTCCGTCACTGCCTCACCCGAGCTCGTCACATCCGGGAAGGAGTCCTGATGTCCGCCACCACGGCCGCTACCGCACAGCAGCCGCGCTCGCTGCTGCGGCACGAGCTGCTCCCGCTGTACCTGCGGTCGATGCGCATCTGGCTCCGGGTTCCCTCGGCGGTCATCCCACCGCTGTTCATCCCGGTGTTCTTCCTCGTCGTGAACACCGCGGCCTTGGGCGACATCACGGCCCTGCCGGTGTTCGAGACGACGGACTACGTCGCGTTCTTCGTGCCGGTCTCGCTGCTGATGACCGTGGCGAGCGCCGGCAGCGCGTCGGGTATGGCGCTGGTCCAGGACATCGACGCGGGCTACTTCGACAAGCTGCTGCTCGCACCCATCAGCCGCACCAGCGTGCTGCTGAGTCGGCTCATGGTCGACGGCACGCGCGCGGCGCTGCAGGCCGGGATCGTCCTGCTCGTGGCGCTCGCCATCGGGGCGCGCATCGCGACCGGCGTACCCGGAGCCCTCCTCGTCGTGGTGCTGGCGTTCGCGTTCGGCCTGGCCTACGCCGGGCTGGGTCTGATCATCGCGCTCCGGACGGGGTCGGCCGAGGCCACGCAGGCCTCGTTCATCATCTTCTTCCCGACGGTGTTCCTTGCCCCGACGTTCGTCCCGCTCGACTTCCTCCCGGGCTGGCTGCAAGGGGTCGCCAAGGTCAACCCGGTGACCTACGTCATCGAGGGCATGCGCGCGCTGACCACCAGCCACTACGACTGGGCCGCCGTGGGACGTGCTGGCGTCGCCGTCGCCGCCATCGCCTTCCTCACGCTCGGCGGCGCCTTCCGCGCCCTGACGCACCGCGCCTCCCAGTAATGGCGACGCCGCATCCGCGTCGTCGATCCGGACATCGAACGGGACCCGCGGCCGACAGCGCGGTGTCGGCCGCTGCCTCCTGCCGCGACTCGGGGCGACTGGTTGGATGCCTAATTGAGTTTGGCGCGGGCGCGTCGGGCGATGACGCGGGCGGACTCGGCGTCGTCGGGGGTCGGGGCGCGGGCGATGTACTCGTCGAGGACCGTCGCGGCCTCGCGGTAGCGGCCGGTCTGGATGAGCAGCTCGCCGTACAGGCGAAGGTCCTCGGGTGCCGGGATGGGCAGGAGCTGCTTCAGCTCGATCGTGCGCAGCGCCCCGTTCACGTCGCCGCGCGTGACCTGGTCCCGCGTGAGGTTGTCGAGCAGACGCCGGATGACCCGAGGCGGGGTCTCGGGGCGCAGCATGGATAGGTCGAAGCGGGCTCGACCCCCCGTGGCGCGCTCGACCAGCTCCGTCAGCTCCGATTCGTCGATCCTTCGACCCCCGTGGAAGGGGTCGAGGACGACCGGACGCTCGGGGTCCCCGATGCCGGCGACGAAGTGCCCGGGCAGGCCGATGCCGAAGGCGGAGACGCGGAGCCGGCGGGCGACGGCGACGTAGACGATCGACAGCGTGATGGGCAGTCCACGCTTGCGCGCGAGCACGTGATCGAGCAGGGAGTTGCGTGGATCGTGGTAGTCGTGGGTGTCGCCGGCGAAGCCCTGTCGGCCGTGCAGGTAGCCCGCGACGGCTGCTGCCTGCGCGGCGGTGTCCGAGTCCGGGAAGCCACGGGTCCGCAGATCGTCCGCGTACGCCTCGAGACGCAACAACGCGACGTCGACGTCGAGATCGGGGTTCGACTCGGTCGCGCACAGCAGTGCGGCCTCGGCGAGGTCGGCGTTCGGGTCGCGGACGACGGCCGCGAGGCGGTTCCGGCTCGAGCGGGACACGCCGCGAGGCTACCCAGCAGCCATGGCTAGGCTCGCCGACACCCCCCCTCCACCGATCCGATCCGAGGCGTCGAGCGTGACCCCTTCCGTCCTCGTCGAGGACCGCGACCACGAACAGGGTCGTGTCCGGATCGTGCGGATGCACCGTCCCGAGGCTCGCAACGCCATGAACACCGCGATGCTGACCGAGCTGCTGGACACGCTCGATGCCGTCAGCGCAGCGGCGGACCTCACGGGCCTGCTGCTGACCGGCGACGCCGACACCTTCAGCGCCGGTGCCGACGTTCGCGAGGGCGACACCGACGGTGGCGTACGCCGGATGGAGCTGTTCACCGTCTTCTACGAGGTGCTGTCCAACCTGCCGCTGCCCACGGCGGCGGCGGTCGAAGGACCGGCGATCGGGGGCGGTGCGGAAGCGGCCGGGGCGTGCGACATCCGCATCGCTGGCCGGTCCGCCCGGTTCCGCTTCCCCGGCGCCATCTACGGCATCCCGGTCGGGCCTGCGAGGTTGGTGGGCCTGGTGGGGTTGGGAACGGCGAAGGACTGGATCCTGTCGGCACGGGACGTCGGAGTCGACGAGGCGGCGACGGCCGGGTTCGTCCAGCGCGTCGTCGATGACGGCACGGCCGAGCACGCGGCCTGGGAGTGGTTGGTCCAGGTCGGATCTCGCGACCACGGCACGGTCCAGCTGCAGAAGCGCATGCTCAACGACTTCGAGGGCGTGCGCGATCGTGTCGCCTGGGAGAACGACGCGCTCCGCGCTCACGCCGAGATCGGCGGCCTCCCGCCGGGCCTCGACCGTGACCTCCCACGCACCATCCGTCCGCGCCGGACCAGCTGAGGTCTCCGTCGCGAGGCTGATGGCCAGCTGACGCGCACACCACGTTGAGCACCGCGCTCCTATTCTTCGGGTCCCGACCGAGCACGGAGCTCACCATGGCTGAAGCGCCCGACCGCAACCTCGCGATGGAGCTGGTCCGCGTCACCGAAGCCGCCGCCCTCGCCGCCGCACGTTGGCAGGGCCGAGGCGACAAGGAGTCGGGCGACCAGGCCGCCGTGGACGCGATGCGGCAGATCCTCGCCACCGTCGACATGGACGGTGTGGTCGTAATCGGTGAAGGCGAGAAGGACGAGGCGCCGATGCTCTACAACGGCGAGGCGGTCGGCAGCGGAGCAACGCCGCAGACCGACGTCGCCGTGGATCCGATCGATGGCACCCGGCTCCTCGCCGAGGGTCGTCCGGGCTCACTCGCGGTCCTCGCGGTCGCCCCGCGCGGGACGATGTTCGACCCGGGCCCGTGCGTCTACATGGAGAAGATCGTCGTGGGACCTTCGGCCGTCGGGGTCGTGGATCTGGATGCTCCACTCGGTGACAACCTCGCGGCGATCGCCAAGGCCAAGGGCACCGAGGTCCGAGACCTGACGGTGATGATGCTGGATCGGGACCGGCACGAGGAGCACAAGCGCGCTATCCGCGACGCCGGTGCACGTCTGCAGCTCATCACCGACGGTGACGTCGCGGGGGCCATCCTTGCCGCGTGGGACGAGCGGCGCATCGACGTGCTGGTCGGGATCGGAGGTACGCCCGAGGGCGTCACCGCAGCCTGCGCCGTCAAGGCCCTCGGGGGCGAGATCCTCGGCCGACTGTGGCCGCGCGACGACGAGGAGCGTCGCGCCGCGCTGGAGGCGGGCAGGGACGTCGACCAGATCCTGACCACCGATGAGTTGGTCGGCTCCGACGACTGCTTCTTCGCGTGTACCGGCATCACCCCGGGGCAGCTCGTCGAGGGGGTGAGCTTCGACAACCGTGGGGCCATCACCGAGTCGCTGGTGATGCGCGGCAAGAGCGGCACGATCCGGGTCGTGCGTGCGCGCCACCGCCTCGAGAAGCTGCGCCAGTACGCCTCGATCGACTACTGAGCGCTGCCGCGGTGGCCCAGGCGTCGCGCCGTGAAGTCGAGCAGCGCCTCGCGGATCTCGTCCGGGAACTCGATCAGCGCCCCGTGCGTGCCCCCCGGCAGCACGAGCAGTTCCGCGTCGGGGAGGTGTGAGAGGAACTCGTCGCCGATCTCGGGCGGTGTGAACGTGTCCTCGTCTCCCACGACCACGAGAACCGGGACCGCGACGTCGCCCAGCCACGGGTAGGCGTCGAAACGGTGCATGCCCTTGGCGATCTCGAGCATCACCACCGGATCGCCCCGCGAGAAGTGCTCGAAGTACAGCGACATGCCCTCCGCCGGGGTGTGCTCGCCCAGGGCACGGATGAGCCGTGCTCCGGGCATCGCGATCGGTAGCCGGACCGCTCGGGGGATCAGCTTCTGCAGTGGGCGCGGGATGAACCGGATCGCGTGGTAGGCGAAGGGGAACAGGTACACGCCCAGCTTGGAGCCGTAGAAGGTGTGCAGCGGCGAGGCGTAGGGGCCGGTGATGAGCGCCAGTGCGGCGACCTGGTCCGGGCGCTGTCGCCACACCTCGAGAGCGACCTGGCAACCCATGGAGTGCCCGATGACGGTCGCTCCCGTCACCTCCTCGGCGTCCATGACGGCGGCGACGTCGCCCGCGTGCTTCTCGATCGTGTAGTCCTCCGCGCGCACGTCGCGGCCAGCGAACCCCGGGTCACGCGGGTAGGACGACGCCCCGACACCTCGGTAGTTAAGGACGGCTACGCGGTAGCGGTCGAGGAGCGGCGGGATGAGGTAGCCCCAGAAGTTGTCCGGACACATGAAGCCGGCACAGAGCACCAGCCACGGGGCGTCCTCGGCCCCGATGACCGTGTACCGGATCCACGCCCCGTCGCCTGCTCGGACCTCGCGGTCCTTGGGCCAGACGTGCCCGCCGCGGTCCTCCGGCCACGGTGGACCGATCGTCTCCGTCGCTGCCACACCCGCCTCCCGCTGGCGAGCGATACTACGCCGTGTCCTCCTTCCGTCTCCTGCTCAGCATGCGGTGGCTCACCGCGGGGCTGGCGGTCGGCATCGGCGTCAGCGTCTCGTCAGGGATCGTCGCCGCGCTCGCTGACGACGTGGGGCGCGGCACGACCGCCGCGGTCGTCGTGATGCCGACCCTCCTCGGCGCTCTCGTCGGACTCGCCACGGGAAGCTTCGTGCGTCTGGGCGTCAGTGGGGCGCCGTTCGCGATCACGGCAGCTGTTTCTGCGGTGTTCCTCGGCCCACTCGTGCCGCTCGGCGCGGTGCCCATCCTGGTCGGGACGGGTGCGCTCGCCGTCGGAGAACGCACCTGGGTCCGGGTGATCGCGGGGCTCGCGATCGCGCTCGCGGTGGCGCTGGTCGTGGGTGTCCCCATCGTCGCGGCGGTCCGTGACGCCGACGGGCCGGTCGCGCTCGGGGCGGTCGCCGCGGTGGCCTGCGGGCTAGGCGCTGGCCTGGCAGCCCTGCGGCTCGTGCACCCCCGATGAGGGGCATCGAACACCCCTCGGGTTGTCGAGCGCACCTCGTGTCGGTGACTACCCTCAGCGCCCACGAGCGACATGGGCGAGGTGGATGAGCACTGAGACGCAGGTCGAGGCCGATCGCTCGACGCCGATCGACGACCCCGTCCTGCAACTGCGGGGAGTCGGGGTCAGCTACGGCAGCTTCACAGCGGTCCGTGACATCTCGTTCGACGTGGCGGTGAACGAGATCACCGCCATCATCGGACCATCGGGGTGCGGCAAGTCGACGCTCCTGCGGACCCTGAACCGGATGAACGATCTGATCAAGAGCGCGTCCGTTCACGGCAGCATCCGCTACCACGGCCAGGACATCTACGCCCCCGACGTCGATCCCGTGGAGGTTCGACGTCGCATCGGGATGGTGTTCCAGAAGCCCAACCCGTTCCCGAAGAGCATCTACGACAACGTGGCCTACGGTCCGCGGCTGCTCGGCGATGACGACGACCTCGATGCGACTGTCGAGCAGGCGCTGCGGCAGGCTGCGCTGTGGGACGAGGTCAAGGACAACCTCTCCACCAGCGGCCTGTCCCTCTCCGGTGGTCAGCAGCAGCGGCTGTGCATCGCACGCACCATCGCAGTCCGCCCGGACGTGATCCTGATGGACGAGCCGTGCTCATCCCTCGATCCGATCGCCACGCTCAAGATCGAGGATCTGATGCGGGAACTGCGTGACGAGTACACGATCGTGATCGTCACCCACAACATGCAACAAGCCGCGCGTGTCTCGGACTGGACCGCGTTCCTCACGGTGAACGTCGATGATCACCGGGGTGAGCGGACGGGAGAGCTCGTCGAGTTCGATCGCACCGAGACCATCTTCACGCAGGCGTCAGACCCGCGCACCGAGGCGTACATCACCGGCCGGTTCGGCTGACAGCGACGCCGCCCACCGTTCGTCGCACGTTCACCGTCCGTTCACCTGGTCGTAAGTGCACACTCGGTTGCGACTCGTAGCGTCCCCCTCGTCTACGACGGCGGTCGCAGGACCGCGCCGCCGGCGGAACCGGACCAGAGGAACGACGCCCATGGGCACTCAAGCTCGAGCACGGACCGGCATCGGGATCGTCCTGACCGCGGCCCTCCTCCTGAGCGGCTGTGGCGGTGGCGGCGACAGCGGCGGAGACGACGGCTCCTCCGCGGGGATCGTGATCCGTGGTTCCTCGACGGTGGAACCCATCAGCTCCCGGATCGCCGAGCTGTTCCAGGACGAGGGCTCCGGGGTCCCCATCTCGGTCGGCATCGACGGTACCGGCAAGGGCTTCAGCGACTTCTTCTGCACCGGCGAGGCGGACATCGCCGACGCGTCACGTCCGATGAAGGCATCGGAGTACACCGACGTCTGCGAACCCAACGGGGTCACCGACATCATCGAGCTCGTGATCGGCATCGATGGGATCGCCGCGCTGACGTCGCCGGAGACCGAGGATGTCGGTGAGTGCCTGTCGTTCAGCGACATCTACGGCCTGGTCGGGCCCGAGTCGACTGGTTTCTCCAACTGGCAGGACGCGAACCCGATCGTCGAGGAGCTCGGAGGTGGGGTCGCTGCACCCTTCCCCGACCTGGCGTTGACCACGTTCGGCCCCGGGACCGAATCGGGCACGTTCGACAGCTTCCTCGAGATCGCGCTCGAGCCCGCCGCCGAGCAGCGCGCCGAGGCCGAGGCCATCGACGCCACACAGGCCGAGACCCCGATCCGTGATGACTGGACCGGCAGTGCCAACGACGACGTCATCATCGAGACCCTCGGTGGGACGCCTGGATCCTTCGGGTGGGTCGGTTACGCGTTCTTCTCGAGCAATCAGGAGAGGGTGAAGGCGTTCCAGATCGACGGTGGTGACGGCACCTGCGTCACCCCAACCGAGGAGACGATCCAGGACGGCAGCTACCCACTCTCGCGGCCGCTCTTCATCTACGTCAACGCCGATAAGCTCGAGACCAGCCCTGCACTCGTCGACTTCGTCGACTTCTACCTCAGCGAGACCGGTCAGCGCGCCGTGGCCGACGTCGGCTACGTCAACGTCGCGGACGAGACCTGGCAGGAGACCTTGGATCGGTGGAACGAGCGGACCCTGATCGATCCCAGCGAGCTGGCGTGATCGACGCGGTCCCGAGCCTCACTGGGAACCCGGGCCGCCGACGCCGGGAGCGTCGCGTCTCACGCATCCTGGCGGTCGCGGCGATCACGTCGATCGTCATCAGCGTGCTCATCGTCGTCAGTCTGATCGGGCAGGCGGTGAGCTTCATCACCAGCATCGACCTCAGCTCGTTGTGGGACCTGGGCTGGTTCCCCCAGCGGAACAAGTTCGACCTGAGGACGATCATCGTCGCCTCCGTCATCATCTCCGGTGTGGCCATCCTCGTCGCCGGACCGCTGGGGCTCGGCGCCGCCGTCTACCTGTCCGAGTACGCCCCGTCGCGGGTGCGTCGGATCCTCAAGCCCATCCTCGAGGTACTGGCATCGATCCCCTCGGTCGTCGTGGGTTTCTTCGCGCTCACCTTCATCAACCCGGTGATCGTGCAGTCCTTCTTCACGGATGCCGGCACCCACACGATGCTGGCCGCCGGGATCGGTGTGGGCGTGCTGGTCACGCCGTTGATGGCGTCGATCGCGGAGGACGCGCTGCGGGCTGTGCCCGACTCGCTGCGGGAGGCGTCCGCGGGGCTCGGGGCACGGAAGCGCACGACGGTCCTGAGGGTCGTGCTCCCCGCCGCTCTGTCGGGCGTCGTCGCGGCGGCGATCATCTCGGTCTCACGCGCCATCGGCGAAACGATGGTCGTGACGATCGCGGGAGGGGCGACCGGGTCCGCGCTGTTCGAGGCGAACCCGCTCGAGCCCGGACTCACGATGACCGCTGCGATCGCCAACCTCGCGCTGGGGTCGGACAACCCCGCCATCGGTGATCCCTTCGCGAGCCTGTACTTCGTCGGGATCGTCCTCTTCATCTTCACGCTCGGTCTGAACATCCTGGGCGACCGCATCGTTCGGCGCTATCGGAGGGTCTACGCCTGATGGCTGCGAGCGAGCCCCTCGCCCGTCCCTTGACCGGATCCGGCGTGGCAGCGCGTCGTGCGAGGGTCGGCGAGCACGCCTTCCAGGCGCTGTGCCTTCTCGCGCTCCTGTCCGGTCTCGCGGTCCTGATCGCACTCATGGTCGAGATCGTCCAGGGTGCGGCTTCGGTGATCAGCGAGCGCCTCGGCTCGTTCATCAGCAGCGGCCTGTCCACCTTCCCGGAGCGAGCTGGGGTGTGGCAGGGGATCGTCGGGTCGGTCCAGATCGCGGTTATCACCATCGCGGCCGCGTTCCCCGTCGGGATCGCGACCGCCATCTACATCGAGGAGTACGCCACCGACAACCGGCTGACGCGTCTGCTGGACATCAACATCCGTAACCTCGCCGGAGTCCCCTCGATCGTCTACGGGTTGCTCGGTTTCGCGATCTTCACGCGCTTCCTGGGACCGCGGGACCTCGGAGGCGTCGTGAACCTGACCGGCGGCGGGACGGCGCTCTCCGGAGGGCTGACGCTGGCCATCCTGGTCCTGCCCATCGTCATCATCACGTCGGCAGAGGCCGTCCGGGCGGTCCCGCGCTCGCTCCGCGAGGCGGGGTACGGACTCGGAGCGACCCGGTGGGACGTGACCAAGAGCCTCGTCCTGCCCAACGCGGCGCCGGGCATCCTCACCGGCACGATCCTCGCGTTGTCCCGAGCCATCGGGGAGACGGCGCCCCTCCTGGTGGTCGTCGGCGGTCTGGGGTTCCTCTCGACGGGCGGGGCGGGCTTCGTCGAGTCGTTCCGTGAGCCCTTCACGGCTCTCCCCGTCGTCGTCTTCAACTGGTCGAGGTTGCCGCAGGCCGAGTACCGGGAAGCACTCGCACCCGCGGCGATCCTGGTCCTGCTCGCGTTCACGCTCACGCTGAACGCGTTCGCGATCTACCTGCGCAACCGCTACGACCCGGACCGGTGAGCGTTAGCTGCGTGATCGGGTGGGGGCGTTGGACGACAGCTCCACGAGTTCGCCCGTGACGGCGAAGATCGTCTGTTCCCCGATGTCCACGGCGTGGTCGGCGTACCGCTCGAGCTGGCGTGCGACCAGGATCATGTGCGTTGCCCACTCGAGTCGCAGCTCGTCCTGGGCGGCCAGCCGGATGAGGCGATGGAACAGGCCGATGTTGAGGCGGTCGACAGGATCGTCCATCTCCGGCAGACGGCGGGCGAGTTCGACATCCTTGCGCGCGTACGAGCGGACCGCCGCGGACGCGACTTGGCGCGCGGCGGCGCCCATCTCCTGGAGCTGCTGGGCGATGTCGGGGTCGTCGACGAGCTCCGCCGACAGCAGGACGGCCTTGGCGATGCTGGTCGCGTAGTCACCGAGCCGCTCGAGGTGGATGTTCACGTGGAGCATGGAGGACACGAGCCGCAGGTCGCTGGCCACGGGCGCCTGGAGCGCCATCACACGGATGACACCGGCGTTCACGGCCTCGTACCGTTCGTCGACCTCGCGGTCCCGGAGACGCGTGGCCTCGGCGAGTTCGGTGTCGTTGGCGATCAGGGCGTTGGTCGCAGCCTCGAGCATCTCGTTCGAGATGTCGCCCATCTCGATCAGGGTGTCGAGGAGCGTGTCGAGCTCCTGCTGGTACGCGTCCCTCACGGCTCACCTCCGGCGCGCGAGGCTACTTCCCCACGAGCGCTAGGCTGAGGATATGCCCAAGGTGCTCCTGGTCGAGGACGGAACCTCGATCGCTCAAGGGCTCAGCGTGACGCTCGAGTCCGAGGGCTTCACCGTCACCTGGGTCAAGGACGGTCGCGACGCGGTGCCGACCTGGGAACGGGTCCGGCCGGACGTCGTCCTCCTCGACCTCATGCTCCCCGAGGTGTCGGGCACCGAGGTCTGTCGACAGCTCCGTCGGCGCAGCCGGGTTCCGATCATCATGGTCACGGCCCGTGATAGCGAGGTCGATCGCGTCGTCGGTCTCGAACTGGGCGCGGACGACTACGTGATCAAGCCCTTCTCCAGCCGTGAACTGGTCGCGCGCATCCGGGCGGTTCTCCGTCGCAGCGGCGAACAGGTCGGCGTGGACGTCGACGCTCCGTCCGAGGCGGCAGGTGTCCGGGTGGACCGTGCGCGTCACGAGGTACTGGTGGACGGTGCAGCGGTGGAGCTGCCACCCAAGGAGTTCGATCTCCTCGCGCTGCTGGTGGACAACGCCGGCCGGGTGCTGACGCGCGACCAGCTCATCGACAGCGTGTGGGGTTCCGACTACGTGGGCGACACGAAGACGCTCGACGTGCACATCCGTCGCCTGCGCACGCGTGTGGAAGCGGATCCCCACGAGCCCAGCCGCATCCTGACGGTGCGCGGTGTCGGCTACCGCTTCGCCGACGACAGGTAGGTCAGGCCACGGTTCCCGCGTTGCTCGTCCTCTCGGCGTTGGCGATCGTCGCCGTCATCTGGCTGGCGGTGCGCTCGCACGAACGGGCGAGGAGGATCATCGAGCTCGTCAACCCAGCGCTCGACGGAGACGCCTCGACGGCGTCCTTGGGTGGCCGAGGAGTGTGGCGGGAGGTCGGCACGAGCATCGCTGCCATCGTTTCCAGCCACGAGCAGCTCGCTCAGGAGCTGCAACGACAACAGCCGTGGCGGCGCCAACTCGTCGACGCGATCACCCTCCCGGCGCTGCTGTTCGACGAGGACGGTTACCTGCTCGCAGCCAACGACGCTTCCGCACGCAGCTTCGGTGCGACCGATGCGGGGCGTCTGACCGCGCTTCAGGCGCTCGGCAGCACCGCGCTCGCGGACGCGGTCGCGCTCGCGCGCGAGAGCCAGCGACCGGTCGAACTCGACGCGCGCGTGGCGGACGATCGTGAGGTCTTCGGCGTGGCTTCCCCGGTCGGCGACGAGACGCTGTTGATCGTGTCCGATCGCACCGCGCAGCGGCGGCTGAGCGAGGTACGCCGTGACTTCGTCGTCAACGCGTCCCACGAGCTCAAGAGTCCCGTCGCGGGCATCCAGGCCCTGAGCGATGCGTTGCGCCTCACCGTCGACCGCGACCCCGAGCGAGCTCGGGAGTTGAGCGAACGGCTGAGCGATGAAGCGGAGCGGCTGAGCGGTCTCGTGCATGACTTGCTCGATCTCCGACGCCTCGAGTCGGATCGCGGAGGTGACACCACGCCCGTCGATCTGGTGGCGATCATCGACGATCGCATCGAACGGGTCCGTGCGATGGCGGACGCCCGCAACATCACGGTCGAGACCGAGGTTCCCGAGCACGCGGTGGTGGGCGGGGTCGAGGAGGACCTGCGTATCGCCATCGGGAACCTGCTCGACAACGCGGTCCAGTACAACCACGACGGGGGACACGTGCTCGTCACGCTGGAACGGGAGGGACCGGGCTACCGCCTACGGCTCCAGGACACCGGGATCGGCATCCCCAAGCATGACCTCGAGCGTATCTTCGAGCGTTTCTACCGCGTCGACGTCGCCCGTTCCCGCGCGACGGGTGGCACCGGCCTGGGTCTGTCGCTGGTCCGACACGCGGTCGAGCGCCAGGGCGGCCGGATCACCGTCGAGAGTCTGCTCGGCGAGGGCACGACCATCACCGTGACCCTCCCGGTGGCGCCCCGGGACGGGGCGAGGGCCGGCGGGAGGTGAGCGCCGGCCCTCGACGTGGGAAACGGCACCACTCCGAGCGTGTCGCTCGCCCACCCCTGTGCGTGAGCCGCTCTTGAGGGCGGCGTGGTCCCCCGACGGTAGGCTGCGTCCATGCCCGACGCCGTGACCCGCGACAGCGGCAAGACCAAGCGGGCACCGGTCATCCTCGAGCGTCTCGAGCACGCCCTGCCCGATGCCGAGATCGCCCTGCGCTTCTCCGACCGATGGCAGCTGCTGGTGGCGACGATCCTGTCGGCCCAGGCGACGGACAAGAAGGTCAACGAGGTCACGACCGCGCTGTTCGAGCGCTACCCGGGGCCCCAGGCCGTCGCGGAGGCGTCACTCGACGAGTTGATGGAGGCGATCAGCTCGCTCGGGTTGTTCCGTCAGAAGGCGCGCAACATCCAGGCGACCGCACGTCTCGTGCTCGGGCAGCACGGGGGGGAGGTGCCGGGGACCATGGACGAGCTGCTGCAGCTCCCTGGCGTCGCGCGCAAGACCGCCAACGTCGTGCTCTCCAACGGCTTCGGGACCAACGTCGGCGTCGTCGTCGACACGCACGTCAAGAGGCTGTCCCTGCGGCTGCGGTTCACGCGCGCGACGGAACCGGTCAAGATCGAGCGCGACCTGCAGCGGCTGTTCCCCCGGGAGCGCTGGCTGCAGGTATCCGACCTGCTCATCCACCACGGTCGGCGCACCTGCACGGCTCAACGCCCCGCCTGCGACGACTGCGTGGTCGAGGACCTGTGCCCATCCAGCCAGGTGGCGGGGCGCACCGATAAGGCGCGGTCGACACCCCGCGCTCCGAGGCGTTGAGCACTAACGAACGCGAGCCCGGACCCGCTCGGCGATCGTGGTGGTGAGCGCCACCGCGGCAGCGACGATGGCGACGGCGGTCTGCGCCCCGTGGGTCCGCAGCGGCACGTCGGTGCCGCGGCTGACCAGCTCAGCCTCCCTCGCGCGCAAGGTCAGCCCGCCTCCGTCCGCGGGGTCGACGCGCAGGATCGGGCCGCGGAAGTGGAAGACGTCGCCGCGGCGGCCGGGTCCACCGGTCATCTCGATGACGTCGGCGATCTCGGTTCCGACCCAGACCGTCAGCCCGGTGTTCGTGCCGTGGTAGTCGCGGTGCGCCGGCAGCGGCCCGGACTCGAGCGCGTACGCGTCATCGTTGACGAGCAGCCACGCCCCGTCGTCCCGTCGCAGGACATCGCCGACGACCTCGCCGATGTACTCGATCGTGTGGCCGTCGAACACCTCGGGGCAGTTGACGACCTCGCTGGATCGCACCGGCCGGTCAGGGAGGGCCACGACTGCGCCCTCCGGTGTGGTCGGGTCACCGGATGTGCGCCGCCTGCAGGTGATCGCGGCGTCGGTCGGGTCGTCGGGGGAGCTGCTGCCGGGGGTGATGAACTCCAAGCCTGCGGCCGGCGCCGCGAGCCGGAGCTGGTGGATGCCTTCGCCCACCGCGAGGGCGAGGATCAGGAACGCCGTGGTGCTCAACCACAAGCGCGCCCGCGACATCCGGCCGCGGTTCACGTCCGCCCCCTCAGGGCCGCCACCACGAAGCCGACGAACGCGAACACGGCCATGAACTCCAGCCGTCCCAGCCACATCTGGGCGATGTAGATGACCTGTAGCAACTGCGGCATCGCTGGGTCGGTGATCCCCACGCTCATGCCTGCGTTGGAGGCTGCGGAGACGGACTCGAACAGCGTCTCGGTCAGCTCCCAGCGACCGTAGAAGAGGGCGACCATGGCTCCGCCGAGGTAAGACAGCAGGTACAGCAGCAGCACCGTGGCTGCCGATTTGACCACCGAGTCCGTCAGGATGCGGCGGCGGTTCGAGTGGTAGGTCTCGATGACGAGGGCGTTCTCGGGCATCAGGACGCGCCGGATGTCTCGTAGGAGTCCCTTGGTCACCAACCCGACGCGGATCGCCTTGATGCCGCCGGACGTGGACGACGCCATCCCCCCGAGGGCCATCGCCCCGACGATCGCGGCAGGTGCCAGGACGCCCCAGTCGGTGACGAACAGACGCGACGTGTTCACGGTGAGACCGGTGTTGGTCTGGGCGGACACGATGGTGAAGAAGCCCTTGCGGAAGAGCGGATCGGCGTCGTTGAACGCGCCGCTGCGTACCAGTCCCAGGAACGTCAGGCCGGTCAGTACCAGCAGTGTCAGCGCGAGAGCGCGCGTCTCGATGTTGCGTAGCAGCTCGCTGCTCTGACCCCGCCACAGCTGGTAGTGGAGCCCGAACGACAGCGTGCCAGCGAACATCACGACCATCAGCACACCCTCCACGAGCGCAGAGTGGTAGTACCCCACGCTCGTGGACTGGGTCGCGAACCCGCCCGTGTCGAACGCGGCCATGAAGAGGTTGATCGCGTGGAACAGCGCGGTCGGGAAGGCGAGACCGGCCACCGTGTTGGCGATCGTGAGCGCGGCCGTCCCGACGAGCATGAAAGCGAACGCGACGATGAAGATGAACCGCGCTGTGCGGATGACGTTGGGCATGATGCGCTCGTCGCGGCCCTCGCCCACGTAGAGGGTGCCGACCTGTGCGGACCCGGCGGCGAACAGCGTCAGCACGACGATGATGATGCCCTGGCCGCCCACGAACTGGGTCAGGTGCCGGAACAGGTTCATCGACCGAGCGAGGTGATCGATGTCCTGCAGCACCGTCAGCCCCGTGCTGGTCAGACCCGACATGGCATCGAACAACGCATCGAGGTAGGAGTCGAAGTGCCCCGAGAGGTACAGCGGGAGCGCGACCAGCAACGGGCCCAGGAGCCACGACAGCGCGACCGTCGCCATGCCGTGCGACCAGTCGAGGGACTCGCGGGTGAAGAAGACGGCCTCGCTGAGCCGTCCGACCGTAACCGCGACCGAACCGCCGATCACGAACGCCGTCAGGGCGTTCCACTCGCCGAGGACGAACGCCATGGCGGCCGGCAGGAACATGACGAGGCCGAGTCCCAAGATGACCTTGCCCACGTAGAAGCCGATGATGCGCATGTCATCGCGGTCGGGGCGGATGAACATCTACAGGATCCAGGTCACGATGAGCGCCAGCACCCAGCCGATGACGTAGATGGCGGCCGTCCCCAGTGCGACGATGCCGATGCCCTCGACGGCCTGCCTGACGAGCGGCGGCTCGTCCCGTCGCGGGGTGCTCATCGCTCGCCCAGCAGGATCTGCTCCAGCCGCTCCTCGAGCTCCGGGGTCGTCAACGCGACGACCTCGTCGCCGGGGAGGATCTCGGTCGTTCCACGCGGGATGACCGTCTGCTCCTCGCGGAAGATGGCCACGAGGACCGCCTCGTAGGGCAGGCCGAGATCCACGACGTGTCGAGGTGGCGGCGCGCGTTCGTCATCCGGGATGCGCACCTCGACGAGGCTCACCTTGCCACCCTTGAGGCTGTAGAGGTGGATGAGTTCCCCGACCGTGAACTCGTGCTCGAGCAGCTCGGAGATCAGCCGGGTCGAGGAGACCGCCTCGATGTCGAGCGTCTCGAAGATCTCGACGTTCTTGGGCGTGTTGACGCGGCTGATGGCGCGTCGGACGCCGAACTCGACCTTCGCGAGCTGGCAGGCGACCAGGTTGTCGTCGTCCTCGTGCGTGGTTGCCACGAACACGTCCGCCCGGTCGACGTGCGCCTGCTCCTGGTAGCGCACGTCACAGGCGTCGCCCTGGATGACGAGTACGTCGTGGTCGGCGACCAACTGCTCGCAGCGTCCCGCGAGTCGCTCGAGAACCGTGACGTCGTGGCCCTTGACGACCAGATCCGCCGCGATGTAGCGACCGATCCGTCCACCCCCCATGATCACCACGTACATCAGCGGGCCTCGTTGCGCGCGACGGCTCGCTCGGAGGGGTGGATCTCGCCCGCCTGGAGCAGGTGCGAGAGCCTGCGGTACGCGCCACGTCGGACCGCCGCCACGACGAGATCGCCGTGTTCGAGTCGATCGTTGTCGCCGGGGATGAACACTCGGGCTCCCCTCACGATCGCCGCGATGCGAACCTTCCCATCAAGCTCGAACGCGTCGACCAGCATGCCGTGGCCGCCCGGACCGATGAGCATCTCCACGACCGCGACGTCACCGTGGGGGAAGTGGACGTGGTGGCGGAAGGTGTCGGCTCGGAACTCGTTGAGGATCAGCTTGGCGATGACCCCGGTTCCCGAGACGTACCGGATGCCGAGCTTCTGGTAGCTGGTCTCCCGCTCGGGGTTGAAGAGGCGGGCCACGGTCCGCTCGACGCCGTAGAGGTGCTTGGCGATCTCGACCGCCATGAGGTTGGCGTTGTCGTAGCGCGTGACCGCCACCAGGCCGTGGGCCTGCGCGACCCCGGCACGCTCGAGCACGTCGCGATCGGTCGTGTCGCCAACGACTGTCTCGCCGTTGAAGGCGGAGCCGAGTCGGTCGAAGGCGAGCGGATCGGTATCGACGACGACCACATCGTTGTCGGGCTCCTGCGACAGGTGCTCCGCGATCTCCGACCCCAAGCGGCCGCAGCCGCCGACGATGATGTGCACCCGTACCCTTTCCGACGCGTGGAGTATGCCGCAGTACCTCAGGTCTCCTGTGACAAGCGGTGGGGGTGGGGTCGCCGCCGACAGAGGGCTCGGCCCCGTCTCGCTACCCTCATCACGTGACTTCCCCCGACACCCTCCTGCTGGCGGCGCCCCGAGGTTTCTGCGCGGGCGTCGACCGCGCCGTGCTCATCGTCGAGAAGGCGCTGGAGGCGTACGGTCCGCCCGTCTACGTGCGCCACGAGATCGTGCACAACAAGCACGTCGTCGACCGGCTGCGCACGCTGGGTGCGGTGTTCGTGGAGGACGAACGCGAGGTACCCGAGGGCGCGGTGATCGTCTTCAGCGCTCACGGGTCACCACCCGAGGCGTTCGAGAACTCGCGCCGCTTGGAGCACACCCTGATCGACGCGACCTGCCCCCTCGTGACCAAGGTCCACAATGAGGCGCGGCGCTACGCCGCGGCCGAGATGGACATCGTGCTCATCGGTCACCAGGGACACCAGGAGGTCGTCGGGACCATGGGGCAGGCGCCCCGCTCGATCGCGTTGGTCGAGAGCCCCGATGACGTCGATCAGCTCGAGTACGACGACGAGTCGCGGGTCGCCTACATCACCCAGACGACGTTGTCGATGGACGAGACCGCAGGCATCGTGGATCGTCTCCGCCAGCGGTTCCCGCTGCTGCGCCAACCGAAGAAGGACGACATCTGCTACGCGACGCAGAACCGCCAGGATGCGGTGAAGGCACTGGCCGACCGGTGTGAGGTGATCCTCGTCGTGGGGTCGCAGAACTCCTCCAACTCCAAGCGTCTGGTCGAGGTCGCTCGCGAGCGAGGCGCGCAGGCGTACCTCGTCGACGACACCTCGGACATCGAGCCGGCGTGGCTCGAGGGTGCGCGGACGGTCGGCCTGACCTCCGGCGCGAGCGCACCCGAGGTCCTGGTAGGCGAGGTGGTCGAGTGGTTCAGGAGCCGCGGAACGAGTGTCGTGGACACCGTCGCGGTCGTCGACGAGGACGTGGAGTTCGCGTTGCCGTCCAACCTGGCTCGTCGGCTCGCCCAGGGTGACGATGTCGCCTCCGCGTGAGGCACGACCGGTTCGTCTCGCGAGGTCCGGTGTCGCGCTCGGACTGATGCTGGCGGGAACGGTCCTGTTCCTGATGCCCGTCGCGATGGCGGTGGTAGCCGCGTTCACCACACAGCGGGTGGTGGTGTGGACGGTGGGCGCGGCCGTGATGGTCTCGGTCGCCGCACGGATCGCGCTGCTCGGCGCTCACGTCGGTGCCGACGGACTGATGGTGCGCAACCCGCTGCGGACACGGCACCTGTCGTGGGAGTCGGTCGCCGGGGTCAGGTGGCAGTGCCTGAAGGCCGGGGCGCTCGATCACCTCCTGCCACCCAACTGTCGCCTGCTCGTCGAGATCCGAGGGGGCAATCGACTGGCGGTGCACGCGACGGTCTACCTGACCGGTGAGCAGCGCGATGCGGTCGAGCGCCTGGTCCGGCGACTCGCCCCGACGACGGTGCGCGCGTTCACGCGTCAGTCCTCGGCGGAGGCGGAGCCTGGCGGTTCGCCCTCGTAGGCAGCGGCGTAGGCCTCCCAGAGCGGCCCGGCGAGCAGTTCGATCTGCCACGGTCGCAGTCCGGCTGCGGCACCGAGCGCGGTCGCATCCCGGGGTCGCGCGGACACCGCGACCTTGAGCTGCCGGCTCGGGCAGAGCACGCCGGCGTCGATCCCGATCTCCTTGGCGGCACGGGATCGGACGCGCCGCATCGCGTCGTAGGCCTCGCGATCGCGATCGTCCCACCGCGGCTGGTTCGGGTCACGTTCGTGCGGCGGCGCCTCGACTCCTCGGATGGCGGCGGCGGTGAGTCGCTCGGCGTAGGGACGGACGTGCCGTCGGCGCCGACCCTCGGTGCGGGTGAGGAGGTCCTGTGCGGTAGCGGGCGGATCGTGTGCGAGGCGGACGAGCGTGTCGTCGTGGACGATGCGCTGCGGGGCGACGTCGTCCTCCTTGGCGATCGACTCGCGCTCGGTCCACAGCTCGGCGAGCACCGCGCGGCCACGCGCTGACAGTCGCCCCGCCCCGCGCGTGCGTTCCCAGTGCCGGCTGTCCTCGGTCGCCGCGACGATGGTCGCTGCCAGCTCCTGCTCGTACCAGGCGGTGCGATCCTGGTCCTCGAGATCGGCACGTAGCCGGGCCCACAGCACGGGGAGGTGCACCACATCACCTGCGGCGTAGGCGGCCATGTCCTCGCTGAGTGGGCGTTCCTCCCAGTCCGCGCGCTGGAAGCGCTCCTTGTCGGCGGTGAGCTCGACCTCGAGGACCTCCGCGAGCAGCGGTGACAGTCCGGTCGGCCGTCCCAACACGGCCGCCGCGATGGCGGTGTCGTGCAGGCGGGACGGTCGGACACCGACCACCTCGAGCGGGATGAGGTCGTTCTCGAGCGCGTGGAGCACGACGTCACGGTCGGCGAGGAAACGGTTGAGCTCGTGGCAGTCGCTGATCGCGACCGTGTCGACCAGCACGCAGTGACCGCCCACACCGACCTGGATGAGGGCCGGGGTGCGGTAGTAGCGATGCGAGTCGGCACGTTCGACGTCCACGCCGACCACGGGCGCGTCGACCTGGTGCAAGGCGGCCGCGAGCGCTCCCGGGTTGTCGACGAGATCGATGGTCGGTGGCATCCCCGCGAGGCTACTGGTGAGCTGAGGCAGCGGTACGGTGGCCGCCCTCTCGACGAGAGGTGTTGTGACGACACCGGGCCTGCTGTGCGTCCATCCACACCCCGACGACGAGTCCATCGCCGTCGGCGGCTCGATCGCGCGCTACCTCGACGAGGGACTGAGGGTCAAGGTCGTGACCTGCACCCGCGGTGAGGCGGGTGACAACCTCGCGGGCATCGAACTCGACGGCGAGGACATGGTCACCGTTCGGGAACGGGAACTGGCTGCGGCACTGGACGAGCTCGGTGGTCCGCAGCACGAGTACCTGGGGTACCGCGACAGCGGCATGGCCGGCACGCCCAGGAACCATCATCCCGACGCCTTCGCGGTTGCGGCGCTGGAGGAGGCGGCAGGTCGCCTCGCGAGCATCATCCGCCGGTTCCGTCCAGCCGTCGTGGTGAGCGATAACGCCGAGGGCACCTACGGTCATCCCGACCACGTCAAGGCGAACCGTGTCACGGTCCGCGCGGTCGAGCTCGCGGCCGATCCGTCCTGGAACGGCGACGACACCTGGGAGGTGGCGAAGCGCTACGTCGTCGCGTTCCCGCGCGGCGTTGCCCTCGACGTCCACCGCGCGCTCCTGGAGCAGGGCCTCGCCTCCCCGTTCGCCGACGATCGTGTGGAGACGCCCGAGGATCTGCCGTTCGGGACGCCCGACGAGGAGGTCACGACCGTCGTCGACGTCGGAGCCTGGCTGGGGCGCAAGCGAGCAGCCCTCCGGGCACACCGCTCACAGGTCGGTCCGGACAGCTTCTTCCTCAACGTGCCCGACGACGTCGCTGCTCGGTTCTTCGGTCTCGAGGCGTTCACCTGGGGGTCGGGACGCATCCGCTCCGTTCACGGCGAGCACGACCTGTTCCAAGGGGTGCGGTGACGTGGCTCAGCCGGTGATCGTCGACGGCCACGGGCTGCGGGCCGTGATGGCGCGGTTCCCGACCGGGGTCACGGTGATGACGACGGTCGTCGACGGCGTCCCGCACGGGATGACCGCCAACGCCATCACGTCGGTGTCGCTGGAACCGCCCCTGGTCCTCGTCTGCGTCGGTCGAGACGCGGCGATGGCGGACCTCGTGCGGCAGGCAGGCAGCTACGCCCTGTCGTTGCTCGGGCGGGAGCAGCGGGCGCTGTCGGAGCACTTCGCCGATGCGGATCGCTCGATGGGTCACGAGGGGTTCGACACCGTGGCGACGTCGGTCGCCGTCACGGGCGCCCCGCTGCTTGTCGGGGCCATCGCGCATCTGGACTGCGAGGTCCACGCGGTGCACGACGGCGGTGACCACGTCATCGTCGTCGGCCGGGTCGTCCACCTCGACATCGAGACCGACAGCGCCCCGCTCGTGTACCACCTCAGTCGCTACACGAGCGTGGAAGGGCCCTGATGCTGACCCACGAGTTCGAGGTGCAGATCGGCACGGCACGCTTCGTCGACGTCACCGCTGAGGTCCGCTCCTTCGCGCAGCACGCGGAGGGCGATGGCCTCCTCCACGTGTTCCTGCCTCACGCGACCGCCGGGGTGGCGCTCTTCGAACTCGGAGCCGGTTCGGAACGCGACGTGGAGGAGGCGATCGATCGGCTGCTCCCACGTGACGACCGTTGGAGCCACCAGCACGGCTCGGCCGGGCACGGTGCCGACCACGTGCTGCCCGTGTTCGTCAGCCCGTCGCTGGTCCTACCCGTCGTGGCCGGAGAGGTGCGCCTGGGCACGTGGCAGAGCGTGGTGCTCGTTGACCCCAACCGCGACAATCCGCGGCGTCGGGTTCTGCTGAGCTTCGTGCGCGATCAGGCGTGAGGCGTGCCCCAGAGCCGATCCCCGAAGTCGCCGAGGCCGGGCACGATGTAGCCGTTGTCATCCAGGCGCGGATCGAGCGCCGCCGTGACGACCCTGACGTCCGGTGCGACCTCACCGACGGCCTCGAGGGACCGCGGCGTCGCAACGACAGCCAGGACGACCACGCGCTCGGCCTCCTCGACGACCGCCGAGACCGCTGCCGCAGCGCTCCCGCCGGTGGCGAGCATCGGTTCGAGCACGAGCACCCAGGCTCCCGCGAGCGGCGGGAACTTCTCGTAGTAGCGCCGCGGGCGCAGCGTCACGTCGTCGCGTTCGAGCCCGACCATCCCGACGCTGAGCCGCGGTAGAACGAGCTCGACACCGCTCAACAGGCCGAGCCCGGCGCGGAGCACCGGGACCGCGACGATCGCACGCGCGATGCGTCGGCCCGATGCCGGTCCGAGTGGGCTCTCGATCGTCACGTCGTGCGTCGGGATGTCGCTGGTGGCTTCGAGTGCGAGCACGGCGCCGAGGCGCGTGGCCGCGTCGCGGAACGCCTCCGGACCGGTGCTGATGTCTCGCAGCCGTGCGAGGAGTTCGGCCGCCGCCGGATGGTCGACGACGTGGGCGGCGGCGGATGGCACGGGCGCTCCGGGATGCTGAGACGCCAGTAGCCTAGGACGTGGCACCAGCCAGCCGCACCGCGACTCGAGGAGTGAGCCCAGGGTGCGCAGTCCCGCCGCGGTCCTGCTGGCCGTCGCGCTCACCCTGGGCGCGACGTGCGACGACACGGGACCGACCGCCGCGCCCTCGCCCACGACCACTTCCGGTGGATCACCCCGTGTCGTCGACGAGCCAGACGGCCGCCTCGTGTGGGGCGTCGTCCTGCCGCCGCCACGCACGACCGATCACGTCCTGATCGAGGACTACCGCGCGGCGGTCGCGGCGCTGCTCGAGACCGACCCTGAAGGGATCGATGAGGCGCGGGTCGTGGCTCCGGAGAGCGTGACGTTCCGCCGCGACATGCTGCGCTTCCTCGCCGAGGAGGACACCGCCTACACCTGTGCCCTCGGCGCAGGCGCGAGCGAGGATGTGCTCCCCATCGCGCGCGACCACCCCGATCTCGCGTTCTGCGCGGTCGGAGACCGGGTCGTCGAGCCGCCGGCCAACGTCCTGACCGTGGATGTCCGCATCGAGGAGCTGGCCTACCTCGCTGGCGTGGCGGCTGCGGCGAGCGCTGCCGAGCAGCCACGCCCCGAGGGCGAGGTGCCGACGTTGGGGTTCGTGGCGCGACAGGCGACACCGCACACCGAGGGGCAGCGACGCGCCTACACCGAGGGTGTCCGCAGCGTCGTCGAGGGAGCCCGGATCGTCTCCGAGTTCGTCGGGAACGTGTCGGATGCGGACCAGCGCGACGTGACCGCCGGCCTCGTGGCCAACCAGTACCTGGGCGGCGCCGAGGCGGTGTACGTCGCCTCGGACATCGACGCATCGCGAGCGGTCGAGGTCGCGCGCGAGGCGCAGCGTCCGATCGTCGGCCTCGCGCCGGCGCTGGGACAGGCGCTGGCGACGGAGGATCCTCCTCCGGTCCTCTTCACCGGTCGGGTAGCGGTCGAGCCGGTGCTCGCGCTCGTGCTCGAACGCTACGTCACCGGCTTCACGGGCGGTGCCGCGACCTTCGGACTCGCTGACGATGTGCTCGAACCGGTGCCGGGCCTCCCCGACCTGTACGCCGGTGTGGCGGCCAGCGTGGAGCCGGTCGAAGGGCAGATGCGCGCTGGCGAGCTGGTCATCGAACGGTCGTGATGTGGCGACGCCGTGCACACCCATGGACCTCCAAGTGCCGGTCCACGGAAGGTTGGCGGTGGAACGAGGGCACTAGCATGCCGGGAAGTGAGCGAACGTGAGGAACTCGGTGCGTCGGGCCAAGATCGTCGCCACGCTGGGTCCTGCGCTGGACGATCCGGGCAAGCTCAAGGCGGCGCTGGCGGCCGGGATCGACGTCGTGCGGGTGAACTTCTCGCACGGCAGCCACGACCAGCACGCGAGCCGGCTCGAGCAGGTCCGAGAGGCGGCCAGCGCGCTGGACCGCAACGTCGGCAGCATCGGGGACCTGCAGGGACCGAAGATCCGCCTCGGTGTGGTCCCCGAGGAGGGGGTCGAACTCGTCGACGGAGCCGAGGCGATCCTGCACAGCGGCCAGGACTCCCTCGAGGACTACGACGACGGCACGGGGACGCCGGTGATCCCGGTCGTGTACGAGGAGCTAGCCGACGACGTCGAGCCGGGTGCGCTGGTGCTCATCGATGACGGGCTCCTGCGGCTGGTCGTCTCGCGCGTGGAGGCGCCGTACGTGCACACACGCGTCGTCGCGGGGGGGATGGCGAAGTCCCGCAAGGGTGTGAACCTGCCCGGAGTGGCGGTGTCGGCCCACAGCCTGACCGACAAGGACCGGGCGGACGTCGAGGCGATGGTCGACATGGAGGTGGACTGGATCGCGCTGTCGTTCGTCCGCCGTCGCGAGGACGTCGAGGAGACCCGCGATCTCGTGCGTGCGTGCGGCGGCGAAGCCCCGATCGTCGCCAAGCTCGAGCGCCCCGAGGTTGTCGACGACCTCGAGGGCATCATCGAGGCATCGGATGCCGTGATGGTCGCGCGTGGTGACCTCGGCGTCGAGATCGGTCCCGAGCGTGTCCCGGCGCTGCAGAAGGAGATCATCGCCCAGTCCAACCGCACGGGACGACCGGTGATCACGGCGACCGAGATGCTCGACTCGATGATCCGCAACGCGCGGCCGACGCGGGCTGAGGCGTCGGACGTGGCCAACGCCGTCTTCGACGGCACCGACGCGGTGATGCTCTCGGGTGAGACCGCGGTGGGACGCTACCCCGTCGAGGCGGTGCGCACGATGGCCCGGATCATCGAGGTCGCCGAGGCCAGCCCCCAGCTCGTCCACCCGCCCGAACCGCCTGCACGCGGACTGTCGATCGCACGGGTCGTCGCCAAGGCCGCCGTGCTGGCCGCCGAGGACGTCGAAGCACGCGCCATCGTGGTCTTCAGCCTCTCGGGCTCGTCGGTGCAGCTGGTGTCCAAGTTCCGCCCCACCGTGCCCATCATCGGCCTGACCACCCGGTCGCGGTCGCTGCATCGGCTCGCGCTGATGTGGGGGACGAACGGGGCGCTCGTCCCCGAGAAGGACCACTCGCGAGACCTCATCGTCGCCGCTGACGAGATCTGCCTGCGCGAGGGCTACGGACAGCGGGGCGATGCGGTCGTCATCGTCTCGGGGATACCTGGCGGCGGCGGCGGGACCAACCGGGTGCTCGTGCACCGGCTCGGCGAGTCACCAGAGTGAGCACGAACCCGATCGAGGTGCGCACCGACCCCCCCGTCGTCGTCGACGTCGCGTTCCGGGGTTGACGTGGACGTGCCGGATGAGCTCCGCGATGAGCGCTACTGCTACCTGAGCACGCAGGGCAGGGTCACGGGGCGACGCCACACGGCGGAGCTGTGGTTCCTGCCCGCGGAGGGTGGCGTCCACCTGATGAGCGGATCCGGCGGGTTGACCCAGTGGTGCCTGAACCTGCAGGCCGAGGAGCAGGGTGTGTTGCGCATCGCGGACCGCACGTGGCTGGCGCGCGTGTCGTTCCTCGCGCCCAACGACCCCGAACGGCGCGAGGTGCTGCAGCGGTTCCACGAGCACTACGACCCGCCCGGCAAGGACCGTCTCGAGTCGTGGGTGCGGGATGCCACGGTCGCTCACCTCGTGTTCGTTCGCGAGCTGACCTGACGGATCCGCCCCGCCCTGCCGGGGCGGGACGCGGCATGCTTGACCGATGGCCGAGGATCCGACCGACCTGCTCGCCGCCGCCCGACGGGGCGACCCGGCGTGGTTCGAGCGCCTGTACGCGGAGGCTGCGGGCGACCCGGGCCGCATCCCGTGGGCGTCGCTCACGCCCCACCCGTACCTGTCGAACTGGCTCCGGACCGCCGATGGGGAGGATCGGCGCGCCGTCGTGGTCGGCTGTGGGCTCGGAGACGACGCCGAGGCGCTCGCCTCAGCCGGCTTCGACGTGACCGCCTTCGACCTGTCGCCGACCGCGATCGCGTGGGCGCGCACCCGCTTCCCCGTTTCGGCGGTGGACTACCAGGTCGCCGATCTGTTCCAGCTCGGTGCTGACTGGGCGCACGCCTTCGACGTCGTCTGGGAGGCCCGCACGATCCAGTCGCTGCCTCCGGACCGTCACGCGGACGCGGCCACCGCGATCGGGCGTATCGTCGGTGACTTCGGCATCGTGCTGGTCGATCTGCTGGTAGCGGTCGGCGCGCACGGCTGGCAGGGCCCGCCGTGGCCAGTGGCACCCGAGGCGCTCCGCGGTTTCACCGATGCTGGTGTCGCCGAGACCGACCGCACCGAGCTCGCGCAGGTCGATCCCGGCGTGCGGGAGGTCGTCCTCCACCTCAGCCGGCTGCCCCGGGGCTGATGGCGTCACGGTGCCGGGCGTAGCTCCGCGGGGTAGGAACCGTCGACGTACCGCCACGCCTCGGCTGCACCCCGCCGCGACAGTGTCCGTGCCAGACCGGCGGCGAGCCCGAGCAGCGCAGCCCAGACCAGGGCATCACGCCAGGTGGTGTCGGAGGAGGCGGGGTTCCGGGGCGCCTCCCTCCCGGTCGCGACACGCCAGCCGCGCCCCGCGACGTTGCGTGCCACCGCGGCGCCGACCGCGGCGGCGAGGCCCGCCGCGACCTTCCACGCGTAGCGGTGCGCGGTCTCGGTGTCGGTGTGCGTGGGCATCGTCGGGCTCCGGGTCGATTGCGTCCACGGTACGCCCCGCGGGATCGACGCACGGGGCCGGTCGACCGGGCGAGTGCGTCTCGCGCACCGTCACCGGTGTCAGCCGACGACGGGCAGGAGCGCCGGGGCGCGGTCGCCCTCGGGGAGCAGCTCGGTCGGCCAGCGCTTCCTCGACTTCGCCGAGAGCTTCTCCAGCAGGCTCATCGCGACCGGGTCGTCCTGCGCCGGCTTAGCCTCGATGAGGCCCGCGTCGATGACCCCCTTCATCCACTCCTCGCCTCGCACCGTCCGGACGACCGTGAGGGTCCAGTTGTCGTCGGAGCCGATCCCGCCGGTCGAGATGTCGGCGTGCTCCGCCGCGAAGTCAGGGCAGAGCTTGCACCCCGGGCGGGTATGCGGGTGCAGTTCCTTGAGCGGGATCTCGTGGTACGCCCCGTCGCGGGTCCACACCATGTAGCGGCCCTTGACGTTGATCTTCGTCACGTCCTCAACCGCGATGCCGTGCGTGGCGAGCACCTCCCGCTGACCCTCGTACGTGAACGTCTTCGAGCACAGCAGTCCGATCACCAGCGCGATCTTGCGCTTGTACTTGTTGACCCCGTAGGCCTCGATCGAGCCGTTGATGGATGCCTGGCACGACATCCCGACGAGCGCGATCTGCTTGAGCTTGTCGTCCTCCGCCTCGGCCATCGCCAGCGGGTTCGCGGAGTACGTGTAGCGCGATCCGGCCGTCGCCAGGACGTCCTCCCGCGACCGCGCCAGGAACGGCTCGGAGTCGAACGGACCGCGCTTATCGACGATGGCTGAGGTGAGTGCCCCGTCGATGCGCTCGTGCTCGAAACCCCAGATGAGCAACGTCGAGACGAGACCACCATCCTGTCCCGCCTCGTGCACACCCTGATCGGTGGCACGCGTCAGGAGCATTGACCGGTAGATGCCGTAGATCTCATCGGGCTCGCGGCGGCGGCCGAACAGCGCCTCGTCGATGTCGGACTCCCAGGCCCGGAACCGCGGGCACGCGCGGGTGCAGATGTCACAGCCACGGTCGCCGATGACGCACTGATCGAAGCCCATCCCGTCGCCGATCTGGACGGGGTAGTAGTCGTTGGTGTAGCCGAGCACGTCCTGTGGGCACGCCATCACACACGCGGCGCATCCGGTGCACAGGCCGCTGTTCACGACCTCGTGGTACAGCTCGCGCCAGTGGACATCGCCCATCTCGGCCCTCCTGCGGGAGGCCCGAGCCTACGGCAACCTCGCGGCGGGTACGGAACCCGAGCCCCGGTCAGCCGTGTGTGCGTCGCACGAGTGCGGCGATGTCGTCGTCGATGCCGGCGAGAACCTCGTCCGCGGCTGCTTGGCGCAGCCGCGCCTTCGTGCCGGCGTACGCGCCAGCCGGTAGCTGCGCGAGCTGGGCCGCGTGGGCCTGGGCTCGCGCGAGGACCTCGTCGGGCGGGGCGAGCTCGTCGGCGAAGCCGACCTCGACCGCTTCGGAAGGTCCGATACGGCGCCCGGGGAGGAGCAGGTCCTCGAGGCGGTCGTTGCGCACGTTGGCGCCCGCAAGCGCGATACCGAACCGGGGCAGCTCGAAGTCGATGGTGGTCTCGATCAGGCCCCACGCGAACTGGCCCTCGGCCGCGACCGCGTGGTCGCACGCCATCGCGAGCATGGTCCCACCGGCCAGGGCGTGGCCGGTGGCGGCGCACACGACCGGGTGGGGATCGGTCCAGATCCGCATCATCGTGCGGCCGAACACCGTGAGCAGCTCCACGAGACCGTCGCGGTCGAGCGTCGGCAGGACCTTGACGTTGAGCCCGGCGCTGAGGGCGCCCTCGCGCCCCGCGAGCACGATGGCCCTGGCGTCCGAAGCCGTGTCGAACGCTTCGGCGATGGCACGGAAGACGTCGGTGTCGAGCGCGTTCTTGGCGCCATCGTCGAGCGTCAGCGTCGTGACGCCGTCGTCGCTGTCGTGGCGGTGGATCTGCATGCCGGTCCTCATCTCGTGGCGCGGCGGCAGGGTAGTGCTGGGGGTGCTCAGTACTCTCGCCGGGCTCGTCTCGGGGGCTGCCGCTGACGGATGACGCACATGACTGGACCGAGCCGGACGGCCCGGTGCGTCAGCGTGCCCACGTGCGTGGACCGCTGACGCCCCGTCAACGCGTGCGCGTTGCCGTGGCTGCAATTGCGCCGGTCGGCCTCGCTGCGCTCGTGCTGCTGCCGTTCGCGATCCGGGGTGGTCACGGAGCCGACGACGTGCTCGTCGGGGCGCTCGTGTACGGCGGACTGGTCGGACTCGCGCTCGGGTTCGTCGCGGTCGACCGGGCCCACGCATGGCGGTGCCCCCGCTGTGGTGCCGACCACGGCCGAGGCGCGGTCAGGTGCGGTCGCTGCGGCTACGACCTCGCAACGCGGCCCCGCTACGCGTGCGACGAGCGTCACGCCGTCTACCTCGATCCCGGGACGTGCGAGTGTGGCCGGAGGCTGCGTCCCGTGGGCACGGCGCGCGGGATCGCCCGCGAGGTCGTCGTGGCGGTCGTCGTCGGCGGTGTGCTGCTCGCGTTCCTGCTGATCGTGGGGGTCGTGCTGCGCTGGATAGAGACCTGAGCCAGAAGGAGCGCGGTACTCGCTCGTCGAAGCCCAGCCCGGGCCGTTGACGGAGCTGCTCCGACGCGTCAGAGGCTGGCGGTGCGGAAGTCCAGCGCCTCGTCGTCGATGATCGGGTCGAAGGTCAGGTCGAACACGTCGCCGGCGTCGGTCAGTCGCAGCGCGACGACGACGTCGGTCCAGGCAGGCGTGGTGCGGTAGCTCACGGGGCTCCCTCGGTTGCAGGTCTGCGCCGAGTGTAGCGCTCTGCGCACGTCGATATGCGTAGAACGCCCACCAGGTCCCGGAGTGGGAGCGGAAGTCCGCGCTGGGCGCGCAGGCGACTGCTCCCGCTCGGGGTCAGGCGCGCTCCACGGGGCGGAGCTCGATCTGCGGTGCCCCCTCGAGGCCATCGAGGAGCCGGACGCGTACGTCGCAGCCCAGCAGGAAGCCGCGGACCTGGTCCCAGCCCTCGTAACGCCCCCCGCTGGCGACCACCTCGGCGACCCCCGAGTTGGCGATGAGCTTGGCGCAGCCGAAGCACGGGGCACCGGTGCAGTACAGCGTCGCGCCGTCACGGTCCTCGGGCGTCGCGAACAGCAGGGCGTTCGCCTCGGCGTGGATGGCGATGCACGAGTCGTAGTCGTGGCCCTGCTTGGCGTCGCTGGCGGCGCGTGGACAGGCCCCGTCCTCGCAGTGCGGGTAGCCGGACGGGGCGCCGTTGTAGCCCGTGGAGACGGTGCGGCGACCCTTGACGATCACGGCGCCGTGCTTGCGTCGACTGCACGTGGCCCGGGTGGACGCCGCCTGCGCGAGGTCCAGGAAGTAGTCGTCCCACGACCGTCGGCCGGGGTGGGCGTACTCCTCGGGGCGGAACATGGTCGGCGGGCTCCGTGACTCGGCGGCGGCGCGAGGCTACCGGGGTGATGAGCCCCCGCGGTCGGGTTCGTCAGAGGTTGCCGCGCCGCTCCTGGGCGCGTTCGATGGCCTCGAACAGCGCCTTGAAGTTGCCCAGTCCGAAGCCGGTGGCGCCGTGCCGCTGGATCACCTCGTAGAACAGGGTGGGCCGATCCTCGATCGGCTCGGTGAAGATCTGCAGCAGGTAGCCCTCGTCGTCACGGTCGACCAGGATGCCCAGCTCCGCGAGGTCGTCCCAGGCCTCGTCGACCTCACCCACGCGCGCCTTGGCGTCCTCGTAGTACTCCGGTGGGACCTCGAGGAAGCTGATCCCGCGGCTGCGCAGGTCGCGCACGGTGCTGATGATGTCGCCGGTCGAGATCGCCAGGTGCTGCACGCCGGGGCCGCGGTACGCCTCGAGGTACTCCTCGATCTGCGACTTCTTCTTGCTCTCGGCGGGCTCGTTGATGGGCAGCTTGATACGGCCGACGCCGTCCCACAGCACCTTCGACATCAGAGCGGTGTACTCGGTCGAGATGTCCTCGTCGGTGAAGTGGCGGAACTCGCTGAAGCCGAGGATGCGGGAGTAGAAGCTCGCCCACTCGTCCATGGCGCCGAGCTCGACGTTGCACACGACGTGGTCGATACCGCTGAGGCCGGTCGCCCGGGCGAGAGGATCGGCGCCGGTCGGCTCGTAGCCGGGCAGGTACACCCCGGAGTAGTCGTCACGCTGCACGAACGAGTGGATCGTGTCGCCGTAGGCCTCGATGGCGCTGATCACGACCTTCCCCTGGTCGTCCTCCTCCACCTGGGGCTCACGCAACGGCGTGGCGCCCCGCTCGACCGCCAGACGGAACGCATCCTCGGCGTCGGCGACGGTGAAGGCGACGTCCCGCACACCATCGCCGTGGCGGGCCTGATGGGCGACGATCTCGTGGTCGGGCGTGAGTCCGGTCGTCAGCACGAAGCGCAGAGAGCGCTGCTTCAGCACGTAGCTGGCTCGATCGCGCACCCCCGTCTCCGGGCCGGCGTAGCCCACCAGCTCGAAGCCGAACGCGGTGCGGTAGAAGTGGGCAGCCTGCTTGGCGTTGCCGACCCAGAACTCGATGGCGTCGTAGCCCTTGATGGCGATGTCGTCGGTCACGGCGGTCCTCGAGCTGCGGGGTGTGTGGTCGAGGGTAACCAGTCTCAGACGGGGGGGATCATGCCCGGAGGCAGGTCGGCGCGGCCCTCGAGGGGCGACAGTTCGAACTCGGGTGGTCCGATACGGAGGAACTCGACCGGCTGATCGTCGGCGAGGTGCTGTTCGCAGATCGTCGCCACGTCGGCCTCGGTGACACCGCCGTACCAGACGTTGTCCGGGGCGACGAAGACGGTCGGCCCGACCATGCACGGTTCGAGGCAACCCGACGCAACGACCTTCACGTCGTCCAGGCCGAGCCGCCCCGTGGTCTCGCGGAAGGCGTTGAAGATGTCGGCCGAGCCTCTCGTGATGCAGGACGGGCGCGGGTGCTCGGCGGGACGCTCGTTCACGCAGACGAACACGAACTTGCGCGGCATGCCAGCGCGGGCCACGAGATCTCCTGCCTCGGCGTGCCCCGACCGTACCCGACCACGCGGTGGCCGCTCGTCGGGGCCCGACGCCCGGGAAGCGCGGGGAGCGGCGTAGCGTTACACCCGCGTGGACGACCAGCCACCGGGACAGGAGCCCTTCATGCCCGCCGATCCGGCACGGACGATGCTCGGCTACGCACGTCGCATCGCGGTGGTCGGCGTCTCCGACAAGCCCTGGCGTGACAGCCACAGCGTCAGCGCGGCCATGCTGCACCAGGGCTACGACGTCGTGCCCGTCAACCCCAACGTCGATGAGGTGTTCGACCGTCGCGTCTACCCCTCGTTGCGTGACGTGCCGGGCGGGATCGACGTGGTCAACGTGTTCCGGAGGGCGTCCGCGCTGCCGGAGGTCGCCCGTGAGGCGGTCGAGATCGGAGCGCGCGGGGTCTGGGTGCAGTTGGGCCTGCGGTCGCCCGAGGCCCGCCGGATCGTCGAGGACGCCGGGCTCGACTACGTCGAGGACCGCTGCATCAAGGTCGAGGTCTCGCGCTTCCGGGGCGAGCTCGAGCTGCCTCCCGAGCGGTGACGCCCGGATCGACCGCTCACTCCAACCCGCGGACCGTCGCCGCCGGGAACCGCCACCCCAGCAGAGCCTCCACCATCCGCAGCGCCTGGCCGGTCCGGGCGACCTCGTGGACACGGACGATGTGGGCGCCGCGCAGGGCGCAGAACACCGCTGCCGCGATGCTGCCGTCGATGCGTTCCTCGAGCGGCACGCCGAGCGTCTCGCCGATGAAGTCCTTGTTGGACAACGCCACCAGGACCGGGAACCCGAGTGCGGCGAGTTCCGGAAGGCGACGTGACAGCTCGAGCGAGTGGTAGGTGTTCTTGCCGAAGTCGTGACCGGGATCGACGATCAGGCGGTCGCGTCGCACTCCGGCCGCGATGGCACGCTCGGTCAGCATCCGGCAGTGCTCCACGACGGCGGTGGTGACGTCCGGCAGGAAACTGCTGCGCAGGGGTCGCGAGCGCGGCTGGCCGCCGTGGTGCATCGCCACGTACGCCGCATCGTGAGCGGCCACGACCGCCAGGATCTCGGGATCGTGGGCGCCGGTCACGTCGTTGACGATGTCCGCCCCGGCCGTGAGCACGGCATCCGCCACGGGCGCCCGCCAGGTGTCGACCGACAGGAGCGCTCTCTCATCGGCCTCGCGGATACCGGCCACGATCGGCACGACGCGGGCGATCTCCTCCCCGACCGACACATCGTCGCCAGGCCCGCCGCGGATCCCCCCTACATCGATGATCTGGGCACCCTCCGTCAGGAGCGTGCGGGCGCGTCGCAGAGTGCGCTCGATGCCGAACGAGGCGCCGCGGTCGTAGAACGAGTCCGGGGTGTTATTGACGATGCCCATGAGCCCGAACGACCGTTCGAAGTCGAGCCGGTGCCGCGCGAGGTCGAGGACCGGGGCGGGGGTCGCCGCGTCGTCCCGGCCGAGCGGGAGTCTCAGCGGATGCGCGGGTTGCGCCAAGGTCGTCCTGACGAGCCGGGGAGCGGCACCATCGCACATCCACTGGGGCCAGGGCTAGCCTCGGTGGGGCGCCGGGAGGTGAGCCGCTGGGCACCTGGATCGCTGTCGGGCTCATCGCGACCGCAGCACTCGCGGTCGTGCTGGTGGCGCTGTTTCAGGCGTCACCGATGACGCGCCGGGAGCCCCAGAGGCCGGGTTGGCTCGTACCGACGCCGGGGGAGATCCGCGCCGTCCGTTTCCCGCTCGCGTTGCAGGGCTACGACCCCGACCACGTGGACGTGACCTTCAGCGCGCTCGCGGACGCCTACGAGGAGCTGTACGTGGCGGCGGGACCGGCGGCCATCGCGCGCGCGCAGGAACGGCTCGAGCAGCGGCGCCTCGAGGTGACCGAACCACCTGCGACCGTCCGGTCCACGAGCGCAGGGGACGGGGCGTCCACCGCTGAGATCAGCTGAGGAACTCGAGGATCGTCGCGGCGAGCGCTCCGGGATCCTCGACCGGCAGCCAGTGCCCGGTGTGGGGGATGACCCTCACCCGGCTCACCGGGATGTCGGCCTTGAGCTCCTCCGCCATCGCGAGGGGTGTCGAACGGTCGTGTGCGCCGGTGACGATCAGCGTGGGCTGCCCGATCTCGTGACGCGCGATCGACGGCGCCTTGGCGAGGGCACGGCAGGCCTTGGCGTACATCGGCGGGTCGTTGCGCAGGAAGAGCTCCCGGAGCAGTCCGACCCCGCCGGGCATCGTCGCGTGGCTCTGGGGTGAGACGGCGCCCTCGAGCCACCCCTCGACCAGCGGGTCCATGCCTTCCTTCTCGACCAGGTCGGCACGTTCCTTGTAGGCGTCCGCGACCGGCGGTTGGAAGTAGCTGATCCCACCGACGAGGACGAGTTCGTCACACACCTCGGGTTCGCTGTGCGCGAGCTGCTGCGCGATCAGCGATCCCATCGAGTGGCCCACCACGGTGGCGGACGGCAGCTCGAGCTCGGCCACGAGTTTGCGCACGTCGCGCGCCCACACCTCGATGGAGAACTTGCCCTTTCCCCCGGAGCGTCCGTGCCCGCGCAGGTCGAGGGCGACACAGTGGTGGTGCTGCTTCATGGCCTGCATGACACCGTGCCACGCGTTGGACGAGCCACCGAGCGCGTGGATGAAGATGACCGGCGGGCCCTCGCCGTAGGATTGGTAGTAGATGTTGCTGCCGTCGATCTCGGCGAACATGGTTCCCTCAGGTCTGGTCGGCAGGTCTGGTCGGGTGCCCCCGTCGGGGCGGAGGATGCGGCCGGAGGGGCCGGAACTCAGGCGCGGAGGCTAGCCGACCCGGCCCCGTGGACGGATCGGAGGGAGCGTGCGCGTCACGTTGTCGCAGCCCATCGGCGCGCCCCGCGGCACCGTCTGGGAGGTGCTCACCGACTGGGAGCGCCAGGCGGAGTGGATGCTCGATGCGCTGGCTGTGGAGGTCATCACGCCGTACCGCACCGGGGTGGGGGTCACCGTGGTCTGTCCCACTCGCATCCTCGGGGTGACCATCAGGGACGTGCTGCGCGTCACGCGGTGGATCGAGGGCGAGGTGCTCGAGGTCGTCCATCTCGGCAAGGTCATCAAGGGCACGGCGGCGTTCGAGCTGTCCGACGCCGGGACCGGGACCGTGGTGGACTGGTGGGAGCACATCGATCCGCCGCTCGGGAGGTTCGGGGCGCTCGTCGCCGACCACATCATCGCCCCACTCACCGCGGCGATCTTCCGGCGCAGCCTGCGCCGCTTCGCCGCCCTCTGCGAGCACGAGTCCCGCCGAACTTGAATACTCGGGGACACGTGAGTGCCCCCAACCATTCAAGTTCGTGAGAAGCGCGGCGGCGAGGAGTGTGCTCTCACAGGTGCTTGAAGGCCTCGAAGGGCTGGCGGCAGGCGTTGCAGTAGTGGATCGCGCGGCACGGCGTCGGCCCGAAGCCCGACTCCTTGGCCGTGTCGGTCGAGGCGCAGTACGGGCACGGGGTCGGCGCCGCCGCGATCGGGAGCCGGCGGACCGCATCGGGGACGTCGTGGGTGGCGCCGACGGGCGGGGCGATGCCGAAGTCGCGGAGACGGTCGTGACCCTCGGCGCTGATGCGGTCGCTGCTCCACGGCGGGTCGTAGACGAACCGCACATCGATGTGCTCGACACCGGGCACCGAAGCCACCGCCTCGCGCACGTCGCGTTCGATCATCTCGGTCGCCGGGCAGCCGGCGAACGTCGGCAGCAGCGTCACGACGACCTCGCCGCCGTCGACGGACACCTCGTGGATCATCCCGAGCATGCCGACCGTGACGGGTGGGAGCTCGGGATCGGGCACGCTCGCCACGGCGTCGCGGATGGCGTCGACGTCGACGGTCGTCATCGCGCTCACCACGACACTCCCGGGTGGGCGCGGTGCAGGTGCGTCATCTCCTCCCACGCCGAGGTCCAGTCCTCGGTGTGCTCGCCGTGACGACCGCGCGGGGTGTCGAAGAACCCGTCGGGGAGGCGCCAGACGTCGCCCGTGGCCGCGACGTCGTCGGCGAGGGGGAGCTCGAGCTCCTCGAGCACCGGGACGACGTCGCCGAGCCACCGCGCCCCGACCTCGCTCGCACCGACCGGGACGAGGTCACCGACCACGTCGGCCTCGGCGGGGGTGGGCTCGGCGAGCCACAGCGCCTCGGGCCACACGCGGGCGAACCCTTCGGCGAGTTGATCGTGAGCCTCGAGCGACGCGCGGGCCACCTTGCGCACCCACGTGTCCGCGTGCTCGAGGTGGTAGCGCTCCTCGTGACGGAGCTTGCGTGCCACGGCGGCGATGTCGGGGTCGTTGGACGACGTGAGCACGTCGAGACGCACGGCGTCGAAGTGGTCGTAGAGGAAGTGTCGGGCGAGCGAGTAGGCGAAGTCGGTGGGCGGGCGCTCGCACACGATGGCGTGCCGGTACTGGCCAGGCTCGCGGCCGAGTCCGAGCCGGTCGACATCGCTTCGGTCGACCGCCCCGAGGTCCCCGCCGCGCCCCGCGAGGACGACCTGGTACCACAGGTCGGCGTGGTTGATCTCGTCCTGAGCCAGAGTCGCGAACGCGAGGTCGGACTCGATGGAGGGGGCGAAGCCGGTCCAGTGCGAGGAGCGATGGCCCGTGACGAGCTCGTCGTCGGCGATGCCGAGCAGGAACACCGTGCGGGGGTCGTCGAGGTTCACGCTGACCCCCTCGCGGCGCCTCCGGACCGGCCCGTCCCGGACCCACCCGACCGCCCCGGCGCCGGACGCTCCTGCAGCTCGCCCCGGCCGCGCGCACGCGCGGCCTCGCGGGCCCTCTCGCGCTTGTCGCGGAAGCCGGTGTAGCCGTCGTTGCGGCGGTAGCTCATATCGATGGCGTGCTCGAGCAGCGAGGGGTCCTCGAGCCGGTGCAGGTGCTCGCGTTCGACGACCGCGTAGTCGACCCCCTCCCCGTGCCGGAAGTGGGTCTCGCGGGCGAGCAGGAGGGCCGCCTCGGGGTCGGGGGCGTGGATCGTCCCGACGTGCTCCAGCGAGTCCTCCCACTTGCGTCGGCCGAACACCTCGAAGTCGGGCATCAGCTCACCTCGTCTCGGTTGTGCTACCGCTTCGCTACTTGAGCACTGGTCGGGTTGTGCTACCGCTTCGCTACTTCAGCACTGGTCGGGTTGTGCTACCGCTTCGCTACTTCAGCACTGGTCACGCCGCGACCGCGGGCGGACGGTCGCCGGTGACGACCTGGCGCACCCAGGCGGTGTTGTCGCGCAGCAGCCGGCGCCAGTGCAGCCTCGTCGTGACGATCTCGTGGGTCGCCTCGTCCTGTTTGGTGATGACCGCCTTGAGCTTGTCCCAGTCCGGCTCGGTGTAGCGCCAGCGCTTCTCGTCGGGATCGAAGCGCAGGGCGGGATCGGGGAACTCGATGCCCATGTCCCAGAGCTTGGGCACGTACTGGCTGAGGAACTCCTGACGCGACTCCTCGTTGGCGCGGGTCTTGATCCCCCAGTGGATCAGCAGATCGTCCTCGGCCGGGACGTCGTGGCCGAAGAAGTGCATCGACGGCTCGTACCAGCGGTCGATCGCTTCCTGCAGCATCTCGAACTGCTCGTCGGTGCCGGACGCGAGGGCGAGCGTGATGTCCTCGCCGTGGCGGTAGTGCAGCGACTCCTCGGCTACCACCCGGCGCATGCAGCGCAGGTAGGGACCGTAGGACGTGTCGAGCAGGGCGCGCTGGGTGACGATGGCGGCGCCATCGACGAGGAAGCCGATGCAGGCCACGTCACCCCACGTGTAGGTGGGGTAGTGGAAGACGTTGTGGAACTTGGTGCGGCCGTCGATCAGGTCCTCGAACATCTGCTCGCGTGGTTTGCCGAGGTCCTCGGCGACGCGGTAGATCAGGTGGGCGTGGCCGACCTCGTCCTGGACCTTGGCGGCGAGGCTGCGCTTGCGTCGGAGGGTCGGGGCGCGGGCGATCCACTCGCGCTCCGGCAGCGCCCCCATGATCTCGCTGTTGGCGTGCATCTCGATGAACTTGAGCGCGAGTCGCCGGTACTCGTCGGGCATCCACTCGGTCGCCTCGATCTTCTGGCCCGCGTGGACGCGCTCGAGGAACTCCTCGGTGCGCCGCTCCTCGGCCTGCGCGGGGGTGGTGCGGCGGTCCACGGTCTCGTCGAGGTTGCTGACGGGTGCGGGCGGGGCGTCGTCGTCGGGGTCGGAGCTCGCGACCAGAGCCGCCCAGTGCCGCCACGCCGGTCCCTCGACGGTGCGGTACGCGGCGGTGAACACGTGGGCGGCGCGATCGCCGGCCCAGTCATCGGGCAGCAGCTCGGGTGGCAGGCCGGGGTCCATGAACAGGAACTTGCGCCACTCGTGCACGAGGATGATGCGGCGCCGGAGTGCCTCGGCGCCCTCGACCTCGTCGCCGATCCAGCCCGAGAAGCGCTCGGTGTAGTCGTGGTGGGCCTGACGCAGCTCACTGAGGTCGTAGGCGCGGGCCGCCAGGCCACGGTCATCTCCCTCCAGCTCCGACGTGAACTGCTCGACCTGGCCGGACACGCCGTGCTTGGCGAGCGCGTCCTCGAGTCGCGCCCCGAGGTCCCACGGGCAGATCCACAACCCGGTCCCCAGCGCTCCGTACCCGAGCCACTCGAGCTCGCGGCGCAGCGCATCACGGGCGGCGCGCTGCTCCTCCGCGAACGAGTAGGTCAGGATGCGCCAGCGGCCGTCCCAACGCAGCGGACGACGCAGGTAGATGCGGTCGGCGGCGTCCTCGAACCGGCGCCGCCCCGCCCGGGTCAGTCGGTAGGCGGCTCGCCGGCCGTGCTTGTGAGGTTCGACGAGGTCCTGGGCGACGAGCCGACGCAGGGCCTGTCGGGTCGCGGTGGGCTTGACCCCCAGCGTCTCCATGGCGTCGCTGACCGCCCCCAGCCACGTCTGCCCCCCGCTGGGGAGCACCAGGTCCCCGAGGACGGTCAGCAGCAGCGGACGGGTCCCGGGGGTCGACTCGTCGGCCATCGGCGGGCCTCCGTGACGTGTGACGGTACAGAAACGGTCGTGTTCGAAGGTAACACGCGGGGCGCGCCCGTCAACCCGGGGATCGGGGGAGCGACGAGGCACATCGACGGCGCTGGAGCGAGCGTGCCGCTCTGACGTCAGTCCCGGGCTTCGCAGATGACGACCGGGATGTCGCGGTCGGTGCTGCGCTGGTAGCCGGCGTAGCCGCGATAGGCGTCGGTGATGCGCGGCCACAACGCCGCCTTCTCGTCCTGCGTCACGGTCCGTGCCATGGCTGGGCCGCGGACCCCCCGGACGACCAGGTCGACCTCGGGGTTCTCGCGCAGGTTCAGGTACCAGGCGGGATGGCTATCGCTGCCGCCGTTGGAGGCGACGAGCACCACGCTGCCGTCCTCGAGTTGGACCGGTGAGGTCAGCAGCGTCCGGCGCGGTTCGCCGCTGCGGCGCCCCGTCGTCGTGAGCTCGACCACCGGCATCCCACCGAGGCGACCGAGCAGGCGTCCGCCGCTGACCTTGAACACCGCCTCGTGGAACGCGATCAGGCTCTGCGCGACGAGGCCTTTGATGTTGGCCATGTCAGGCAGCGTAGAGCCCCGGCCACCTCACCAGTCGACGAGCTTCCAGATCTCGGGCTGGGGGCCAGGGCTGTCGAGGCCGCCGACCTCGCTGAAGCGGCGCACCGCCCGCTTGAGCACGCGCATGGCCTCGTCACGCCGTCCGGCGCTGTGCAACGCATCGGCGAGGTTGTTCAGCACGGCCGCCTCGCGGTGGCGGTCGCCGACCTCCTGGCACAGCGCCAGGGCCTCACGGTGCAGTTCGACCGCCGCCTCGGAGTCACCGGCGGTGCGGCGGACGAGTCCGAGGTTGTTGAGGGCAGCGGCACGGGCGGACGGGTCGACCAGATCGGTCGCGAGCCCGAGGCTCGCGTCGAGGTGGCTGGCGGCCGCGTCGAGGTCACCGCGCCGTCGTGCCAGGACGCCGAGCACGTTGTGCGCCTGCGCGATGCTGGCGGCGTCGCCTGCCGCGGTGGCGAGTTCCAGCGCCTCCTCGGCGGCGGCGCGTGACTCGTGCAGATCGTGCGACCGCAGGGCGGCCAGTGATCGTTCCGCCATGACACGAGCGCGCTGGGCGGTGGCGGCCGGGTCGGGCAGCAGTTCCAGCGCGGCCCGCAGGTGCGCGTCGGCGGCGTCGCGGTCTCCACAGCGCAGGTGAACTCCCGCGAGCTTGTGCTCGAGGGCGGCGATGGCGGTCGCCTCGGTGCGGTGCGCCGCGGCCGTCTCGTAGCTCGCGATGGCGAGCGGGTAGTCGCCGCTGAGCGTCGCGAGGTCGCCGATGGCCTCGTGCAGCGCGGTCAGGTCGTGGTGTCCGAGCGCGAGCGCCGACCGGTAGTGCTCGAGCGCCTCGCGGTTCGCGTACAGCGACCGGGCGTGGTCGCCCGCTCGCCGGTGCTGCTCGGCCGCCTCCTCGAACCGGCCGGCCTGCTCGAGGTGGACGGCCGCGACCCCGGCCGCCGCGGGGTCGTCGACGGTTCGGAGCGCCTCCGCCACGCGGCCGTGGAGCAGCCGCCGTCGGGCAGCCGTGGCCGTCTCGTAGGCGAGCGCCCGCAGCTTGTCGTGCGTGAAGTCGTAGGTGGCGGCGGGGTCAGCACCGGGCACCTCCCGGACGACGCCCCGCCCGAGCAGCTCCTCGAGACCGGCGACGGTCTCGTCGTCGCTGCGCCCCGCCGCGGCTCGCAACGTCGCCACGTCGAACCGGCGGCCGATCACGGCGGCGGTGGTCAGCAGCTGGCGGGCGACGCCGGTCACCTCGTCCAGGCGCGCCAGCAGCCGGTCGCGGGCGGTCCCTGGGAGTTCCCAGGATCGGCGACCGGTCGCGGGGACGTCGGCGAGGTAGGCGCTGAGGAGGAACGGCAGCCCCTCGGTCTCGGTGTACAACCGGTCGGCGCCGGTGCGACGTCCCGTGACGGCCGCGACCAGTTCGCGCACCTGGCCGCGTTCGAGCCGCTGCAGGGGCAGGATGGCCGCGCTGCCGTCCGCAGCCGCCGAGGCGGCGGCGCGACGGAGCAGCTGGCGGGGCGCGGTGTCGTCCTCACGCCACGACCACGCCAGCACGATCCGGCGTGCGCCCAGTCGCCGGGTCAGGTACGCGAGGACGTCCGCCGTGGACCGGTCCGCCCAGTGGACATCGTCGATCATGACCACACCGCCGGCACCGACGGCGTCGGTGAGGACGCGGGTGACGCCCTCGAAGAACCGCGCCTGGGCCCCCGGCCCGTCCAGAGGGGCCGCGGCGGCGACCCGTGGGGGCGCGACCTCGGGCACCAGCCGCGCCACCTCCGCCAGGTCGTGGGCCGTCGCAGCGGCGACGGTCTCCGGCCACGTGGCGGCCGCTGCCCGCAGCAGCTCGGCCAGGGGGCCGTACGGGATGCGATCCTCGCCCTCGTGGCAACGGGTCGTGAGCACGCGGTGACCGCCACCCTCGGCGCGGTCCGCGAGCTCCTCGAGCATGCGGGTCTTGCCGATGCCGGGTTCGCCCTCGACGACCAGCAGCCGACCGCTGGAGCTCCCCTCGTCGAGGTGCTGGTCGAGCAGCGCGATCTGGTGGTCACGCCCGACCAGCGGCAGCGGCCCGCTCGGTTCGATGGGGACCGTCGGAGCGGATGCGGATGACGCGATCGGTGCTGGCGGGGCGCGGTCCTCGAGGATCGCCCCGTACAGCGCGGTCGTCTCGTCCAGCGGGGCGACGCCGAGCTCGCGGTCGAGGATCGCGACGCACTCGCGGTACTGGCGGACCGCTTCGGGGCGTCGGCCCTGCCAAGCGTGCAGGAGCATGAGGCGCCGGTGGGTGCGTTCGTCGAGTGGATCGATGTCGAGCCGGGACTCCGCGTGCTCGGCAGCGGTGTCGAACTCACCCCGCGCGGCCAGGTGATCGACGAGCAGGTCGAGCACGCCGACGTGATCGCGGAGTAGGTGCTGGTCCTGCAGCTGCTGCCACGTCTCGAACGGGGCGCTGTCCCGGAGCGAGAACCCGGCCAGGAAGGGACCGCGGTGCAGTCGCCGAGCGTCCTCCAGAGCGGCCAGGCAGCCGGCGCACGTCCACGGGTCATCGTGCCCGTGCGTGGCCACACCGTCGAGCGTGCCCCGGAGCCGCCACGCGTCGCAGTCGGCTACCTCCCGGCGCAGCTCGATACGCGCTGGCGTCACCTCGAGCGCAGCGCCTCCGAGGGCCTTGCCCATGACCGACAGGGTGCGTCGCAGGGCACCGCGGGCTCGGGACTCGTCGCTTTCGGGCCACAGCAGCGCCGCGACGTGCTCGCGGGTCTGGGCGCCTTCGAGGGCGAGGTAGGCCAGCGCGGCGACGGCCTTCCGGGTGTCGACCCGGAAGGCAACGCCGTCCACGGCGATGTCGGGCGGCCCCAGCAGCCCGATCGTGACGCTCGTGCCCGTGTGAGCTCCCCGCGTTACGGGGCGGCCGATCCCCAGTCGTTCTGGACGGTCCGCCCGGATCGGCCGAGGTTACGGCGTGACGGCGCGGCTGTCGCGTGTTCCGCCGTAACAGCCGCGTAACGGTCCCACGGGAGCCTGTGCAGGTCGGGAGGGTCAGCTTGACGGTGCCGGACACGCCAAGAGGGGCGGGCGCGCTGCCGCGCGCGGTCGCGGGTCTGCTCGTCGCGACGTTCGTCGGCGCGATCGTGGTCGAGGTGGTCGTAGGTCCTCGGTTGCCGCAGGACGTCGAAGCCAGCGCCGTCGAAGATCTCGGTCTCGCCATCGCGTTCGGGGCGTTCGTGTTCACGGGAGCGCTGCTCGTGGTCAGGCGCCCACGCAACCGCCTGAGCTGGATGATCGCCGCCGTCGGGATACTCCCGAGCGTGTTCGTCCCGCTTGACACGTACGGGGCATGGGTGCAGGTGACGGGACGCGACGTCGATCCGCTCGTCGTGTTCGGCTTCTGGGGCCAGTCCTGGTACTGGTACCTGCTGCTCTCCCTGCTGTTGGTGTTCGTTCCGCTGTACCTGCCGGACGGCAGGTTGCCGTCGCCCCGCTGGCGGCCCTGGGTGGCGGTACCGATCGTCAGCACCGCGGCGATGGTTCTCGCGGGCATGACCTCCCCGACGATCGCGGCCAACGTGCTCGACGGACCGGTGCTCGATAACCCGATTGGGATCCCCGGCATGGGTCGTGTAGAGGAGGACCTGGGGTGGCTGTTCTTCGGGATCATCTTCGACGCGCATGTCGAATGGGGGAGTCTCGCCACGACGATGGGGATCGCCACGGCAGGCAACCTGGTCGGCGGTCTCGGCCTGGTGACGTTGAGCCATATTGCCCAGGCCAAAGGCGCCCGCGAGGGTGGCTCCTGATCCAGCGACCGAGTGCGGAACGCGCCACGCCGGCCGGCGCGTCACTCCCCGGCTGGCCACCGACCCCAATGGGACCGCCGACTCTCGCGCGCGATTGGCGCCGACGGCTCCTCCGCTCCGGCTGTTGACATGCCCTCCATGGAGGAGTAACGGGGTAGGAGCGCCATTCCGTCCGGATCGGAC